>NZ_PIBN01000024.1:0-53989 GCF_002806655.1 Klebsiella sp. K-Nf6
CGGCTCGGCGATCGCCGCCGGGGTGATGCTCAAGTACGTGCTGGCGATGTAGGCCAGCCAGTTCCCGCGGCTGGCATACCGGCCGCGGAGATTTCTCATAAGGAGACGGTGATGAATGAAGCCATAGCATGCTATCCGGAAAACCGGACATCAACACGGGAGGCGGTGGTTGACGCCATGCTGGCGTCAGGCGATGAACTTGCACAACTGCAGCCGGCGCTGAACCTGCTTTCGCCCCCGCTGAACGCCACGCCTGGTGAAGCGCTGCTGGCCAGCTGTTATGAGGCCGGCGCTGACCACAACGCTGACAAGGCGACACGGGCGGTGACTGCCTTACCGGCGGCGGTCGTGCGCTCTGCGACGCCCTCGCTGCAGCGCAGCGGTCTGCTGTGCATGGCGGCCGGGGCGCTCAGCGCCCGGCAACTTCCGCTGACGCACAACCGGCTGTGCGACGTGGCGGGGCAGTTCGCCCGCGCAATCCCTGAAGGCGATGAAGAGGCGGGCAGTGGATTTTATACCGTGCGCAGCGTGTCCCTGCCCGTCTACCGGCGGCTGCGGCGGGATAACCATTCTCACAGCGTCTGTCTGCAGCAGGCGCTGCTGCATTTGCTGGCCTGGAAGAGTGAGTCGCCCTGGGCGCGGCAGCAGGCGCAGCGCCTGCTCTGGCAGGGTGGCGTGCTGGGTGAGAAGGGGGAATTTGCGCTACTGACGCTGGATGATGAGCTTCGCGAGCGACAGATAGTCTGGCCCGCGCTGAGATCGCTGCTGGCGGTGACCGGGTTTCTGGTCAGATACCCGGCCGGTCCGGTATTTAGCGATTAACGAGACTCCCCAAACGGGGAGCCGTTTAGTTGGTGGCCGGGTATTCCTGGACGGCGATATGGAGCGTAATTTTCTTATCATCACGCATGATGACTACCGGAATTTCCGATCCCGGGCGGATCTCGGCCACCTGATCCATCGTCTCCAGTGCAGAGACCGCAGGTTTGTCATTCACGGAGATGATCACGTCGTTGGCGCGGATCCCGGCTTGTGCTGCGGGGCCATCAGGCGCCACATCGTTAACCACGATCCCCTGGATCTGATCGATCCCGCCACCCTGCGCGTGCAGCGGGGCGATCTCCCGGCCGCTAATGCCGATATAGCCGCGGATCACCCGGCCATCCCGGATCAGCTTATCCATAATTTTGGTCGCTAACTGGAACGGGATCGCAAAGCCAATGCCTTCCGGTGTTTCGCCGTCATTGCTTTTGTCAAAGGAGAGGGTGTTAATCCCCATCAGCTCGCCGAGAGAGTTCACCAGCGCCCCACCCGAGTTACCGTGGTTAATCGAGGCGTCAGTCTGCAGGAAGTTCTGGCGGCCGGTGGGGTTGAGGCCAATGCGCCCTGTGGCGCTGATGATCCCCTGAGTGATGGTCTGCCCCAGGTTATAGGGGTTGCCAATCGCCAGGACGACATCGCCAATATGCGGCGTGCGTTTCGGGTTGATCGGGATCACCGGCAGCCCGCCGGTGGCGTTGATCTTCAGCACGGCGAGGTCAGTCAGGGTGTCGGAGCCGACCAGCAGCGCTTCGAAGACGCGGCCGTCCTGAAGCGCGACAATGATCTGATCGGCATCGTTGATAACGTGCTTGTTGGTCAGGATATAGCCGCGCTGGTCCATGATCACCCCGGAGCCAAGCGTCAGCTGATTATGGCTGGTGCTGTTCAGAGCGCGGTTATAGACGTTCACCACGGCGGGCGCCGCGCGGCGTACGGCGGCGTTATAGCTCACAGGGGAGTCGTCTGCCGTATCGTTCTGGGTGGTCGGCGTCAGCTGCCACTGGCGCAGCGATGGCATCAGGGCCAGCAGCAGGCCCCCGACAATCAAACCGATGAGTATCGAACGTAATAACTTTCCAGGCATGATGCAAATATCGTTAATGAATGGTCAGACGCAGCATAGCATGAGTTGTCCGGACATCGCACATGGCGGCGATGTCCGGGAAGACAATCAGCGCAGCAGCAGATAAATGCTTTCGTTGCCGCGGATCACGTTCAGGGCGATGACCGGCGGTTTGCCTTCAAGCACTTTGCGCAGTTCGGCAATCGAGTGAATACGTTCCCGGTTAAGGCCAATGATAATGTCGTCCTTATGCAGGCCGACCTGGGCAGCGGCGCTGCCTTTATCGACATTGTCGATTACCACCCCTTTGGTTCCGTCCTTCATCTGACCATCGCTGAGCGAGGCTCCCTGCAGGGCAGGGATAATCAGCTCGGCGCTGGCGGTGGAGGAAGTGCTCTTATCCAGCGTCACTTCGACATCGACCGGTTTTCCGTCGCGCAGCAGGCCAAGTTTGACCTTGGTGCCCGGTTCGGTGGTGGCGATACGCGAGCGCAGTTCGGCAAAACTGTTCAGCGGCTTGCCGTTCAGACTGACGATGACGTCGCCGGATTTGATCCCCGCTTTGGCGGAACCGGAGTTTGGCAGCACTTCACTGACGAAGGCGCCGCGCTGAACGTCGAGATTCATCGCCTTGGCGATATCGGCGCTCATTTCCATGCCTTTAATGCCCAGCAGGCCGCGTTTGATTTCGCCAAACTGAATGAGCTGGTCGGCGAGGGTTTTCGCCATGTTGCTTGGAATGGCAAAGCCGATGCCGATGCTGCCGCCGCCCGGCGCCAGGATCGCGGTGTTGATCCCGATAAGCTCGCCATTGAGGTTCAGCAGCGCGCCGCCGGAGTTGCCGCGGTTAATCGAGGCATCGGTCTGGATGAAATTCTCCAGCCCTTCAAGATTCAGGCCGCTGCGGCCAAGGGCAGAGATAATGCCGGAGGTGGCAGTCTGGCCAAGGCCGAACGGGTTGCCGACGGCGACGGCGAAGTCGCCGACGCGGAGTTTATCGGAGTCAGCAATGGCGATTTGCGTCAGGTTCGCCGGCTTAACCAGCTGCAGCAGCGCAATGTCGCTCTGTTCATCGCTGCCGACCAGTTTGGCATCAAACTCACGGCCATCGTTCAGCTGGACGCTGATCTTCTGCGCCTGATTGATGACGTGGCTATTGGTCAAGACGTAGCCCTTCGCCGCGTCGATGATGACGCCGGAGCCGAGCCCTTCAAACGGCTGCGCCTGCTCTTGCGGGGCGTTATCGCCAAAATATTTTTTCAGCTCTTCCGGCATATTTTGCGTCGGCGAAGCGGTACCTTCCACCTGCACGCTAACCACCGCTGGCAGGACCTTTTCCAGCATCGGCGCCAGGCTTGGTAACGCGCCCTGGCCGGGCACCTGAGTCGGTAAGGATGCTGCTGCCGGAGGCAGGGCCGACAACGATAACCCAATGCTTAACGCTAACGCACTCAACAGCAAAGTCTGTTTCTTCATTAGATGCTGGCTCTCGTAACCTGAGGTGAATGGAAGAACGTCCTGAATAACCTGATGTTATTGAATTTTTGCACAGGTAACAATGTGGGTACTGGTTTAAATTGTAGCCGGGAAGTGGGGGAAGGAGCGGGCGCGGTGGGTGCGCCCGGAGATATTTTATCAGACGCGATCAATTAATCGCGTTTTGCGCCACCGCGCAGTAAACCGGATGCGCCTTCAGAGTAGTCGCGCGGCATCTGGACAGGGGCCTGATCGTTGCTGGCTTCTGACTCTTCCAGGCGGTTGCGGAACGGGTTGGCGTCTGCCATAGAGTCCGGCAGCAGGTTGTTAGAGCTTTTCGCCATATGCTGATACAGCTGACGATAGTCGTGCGCCATGTTATCCAGCAGTTCGGCGCTGCGCGCGAAGTGGCTGACCAGCTCTTCACGGTATTCTTCAAGCTCGGCTTTATTTTTTTCCAGTTCGAACTGCAGCGCCTGCTGCTGGCGCAGTTTGCGGTTGCCGAAACGCATGGCGACGGCACCAATAATGATACCGACGACTAACCCAATTAGCGCGTATTCCCAGGTCATGAACATCTCCCGTTGTTTTGTGGTTCCGTAGGGTGGCTGTTAGGCTCTCCGCCTGCGCCCGATAGTGCCACTATAACCGCTAATTCCACAGAAGTGGAATCCTGGCGTATCATCGCGTAGTGTAGAACGGCCTTTTTTTCGTCAATCGTGAGCTTCGGCATTACGGTTTTCAAGGAATAACAATTAGATCATGCAAAGCCTGTCTCCAACATCGCGTTACCTTTTAGCCCTGAAAGAGGGCAGCCATCAACCCGACGACGTCCAGCAAGAAGCGGTGAGCCGCCTTGATACCATTTACCAGGAACTGCAGACTCAGCCCGCGCCCGTCGTGTCAGGCGGCGGTTTGCGCGCGAAATTCGGCAAACTGCTGGGTAAGCGCGAACCGGCTGCCGAGGCGGCACCTGTCCGCGGCCTGTATATGTGGGGCGGCGTGGGGCGGGGGAAAACCTGGCTGATGGACCTGTTTTACCAGAGTCTGCCGGGCGAGCGTAAGCAGCGCCTGCATTTTCATCGCTTTATGCTGCGCGTGCACGAAGAGCTGACCACCCTGCAGGGACATAGCGACCCGCTGGAGATTGTCGCCGACCGTTTCAAGGCGGAAACGGATGTGCTCTGTTTCGACGAGTTTTTCGTCTCCGATATTACCGATGCCATGCTGTTGGGCGGGTTGATGAAAGCCCTGTTTGCCCGCGGCATCACCCTGGTCGCCACCTCCAATATTCCGCCGGATGAGCTCTATCGCAATGGCCTGCAGCGCGCTCGTTTTCTGCCTGCTATCGACGCCATCAAGCAGCATTGCGATATTATGAACGTCGATGCCGGCATCGATTATCGTCTGCGTACGCTGACGCAGGCGCACCTGTGGCTGTCGCCGCTGAACAGTGAAACTCGCGAACAGATGGATAAACTGTGGCTGGCGCTAGCCGGGGCGCCGCGCGCGGCTGTCGGCCCGACGCTGGAGATTAACCACCGCGAGCTGCCCACGCTTGGCGTCGAAAACCAGACGCTGGCGGCGTCGTTCGCCACGCTGTGTGTGGATGCCCGTAGCCAGCATGACTATATTGCTCTCTCCCGTCTGTTCCACACCGTGATGCTGCTCGACGTGCCGGTGATGACCGCGCAGCTGGAGAGCGAAGCGCGGCGCTTTATCGCTCTGGTGGATGAGTTCTATGAGCGCCACGTGAAGCTGGTGGTCAGCGCCGCGGTGCCGCTGTACGACATTTATCAGGGTGAGCGGCTGAAGTTTGAGTTTCAACGCTGTCTGTCGCGTCTGCAGGAAATGCAGAGCGAAGAGTACCTCAAGCGCCCGCACATGCCCTGACAGGGCACTTTTTCCCGGCAGATTCAGGGCCGGAAGGCTGCCCCGGGACCTGCCTGAAAAATCTCATAAAGGGGTCGATCTTTGACCCCGACTTCTCTATAATCTTGCGACCCCACGTTACGAGAAGGTTTTTTTCCCGAAACTTTCTATGTGCCGGCATAGGCTATTCGAAGGGGTAGGTTTGCTGGACAATGTCGTGTGAACCTCAACTGACTAAACGTTTGGGTGTTCACCAACGTGTAACTTATTATTTGGGTAAGCTTTTAATGAAAACTTTTACAGCTAAACCAGAAACCGTAAAACGCGACTGGTATGTTGTTGACGCGACCGGTAAAACTCTGGGCCGTCTGGCTACTGAACTGGCTCGTCGCCTGCGCGGTAAGCATAAAGCGGAATACACTCCGCACGTTGATACCGGTGATTACATCATCGTTCTGAACGCAGAAAAAGTTGCTGTAACCGGCAACAAGCGCGAAGACAAAATGTACTACCACCACACCGGCCACATCGGTGGTATCAAAGAAGCGACCTTTGAAGAGATGATTGCCCGCCGTCCTGAGCGTGTGATTGAAATCGCGGTTAAAGGCATGCTGCCAAAAGGCCCGCTGGGTCGTGCTATGTACCGTAAACTGAAAGTTTACGCGGGTAACGAGCACAACCACGCGGCACAGCAACCGCAAGTTCTTGACATCTAATCGGGATTATAGGCAATGGCTGAAAATCAATACTACGGCACTGGTCGCCGCAAAAGTTCCGCAGCTCGCGTTTTCATCAAACCGGGCAACGGCAAAATCGTTATCAACCAGCGTTCTCTGGAACAGTACTTCGGTCGCGAAACTGCCCGCATGGTAGTTCGCCAGCCGCTGGAACTGGTCGACATGGTTGAGAAACTGGATCTGTACATCACTGTTAAAGGTGGTGGTATCTCTGGTCAGGCTGGTGCGATCCGTCACGGTATCACCCGCGCTCTGATGGAGTACGATGAGTCTCTGCGTGGCGAACTGCGTAAAGCAGGCTTCGTTACTCGTGATGCTCGTCAGGTTGAACGTAAGAAAGTCGGCCTGCGTAAAGCACGTCGTCGTCCGCAGTTCTCCAAACGTTAATTGTTTTCTGCTCACGCAGAACAATTTGCGAAAAAACCCGCTCCGGCGGGTTTTTTTATGGATAAAACGGCTGTTATCCACAATCATGCCGCCGCTTTTCGCCACTTTTTCAGCATTTCCAGAATCCCCTCACCACAACGTCTTCAAAATCTGGTAAACTATCATCCAATTTTCTGCCCAAATGCTGGTGATTGTTCATTTTTTGTTTTATTCGTGAACGAAGGTGACATCGCGCTACTGGGGTTTTTACATCTGGCCGGTCATGAGTGACTGGCAGCAGTACAAAATTCTGAATATACCTGGAGGTTTTCATGGCTGTCGCTGCCAACAAACGTTCGGTAATGACGCTGTTTTCTGGTCCTACTGACATCTATAGCCATCAGGTCCGCATTGTGCTGGCTGAGAAGGGTGTCAGTTTTGAGATAGAGCACGTGGAGAAGGACAACCCACCTCAGGATCTGATTGACCTCAACCCGAATCAAAGCGTACCGACGCTGGTGGATCGTGAGCTCACTCTGTGGGAATCTCGCATCATTATGGAGTATCTGGATGAGCGTTTCCCGCATCCGCCGTTAATGCCGGTTTATCCGGTGGCGCGTGGAGAAAGCCGCCTGTATATGCAACGTATCGAGAAGGACTGGTATTCGCTGATGAATACCATCCAGAGCGGTACCGCAGCACAAGCCGATGCTGCGCGTAAGCAGCTGCGTGAAGAACTGCTGGCCATCGCGCCGGTCTTCACCCAGAAACCTTACTTCCTGAGCGACGAGTTCAGCCTGGTAGATTGCTACCTGGCGCCGCTGCTGTGGCGTCTGCCGGTTCTCGGTGTGGAACTGGTTGGCGCAGGCGCGAAAGAGCTCAAAGGCTACATGACTCGCGTATTTGAGCGTGATTCCTTCCTCGCTTCTTTAACTGAAGCCGAGCGTGAAATGCGCCTCGGTCGGGGCTAAATAATGGATGTATCACAGCTGACGCCGCGTCGTCCGTATTTATTGCGGGCGTTTTATGAGTGGCTGCTGGATAACCAGCTGACGCCGCACCTGGTAGTGGATGTCACTCTGCCGGGCGTGCTCGTACCGATGGAGTATGCGCGCGACGGTCAAATCGTTCTCAATATTGCCCCGCGTGCGGTCGGCAATCTGGAGCTGGCGAATGACGAGGTGCGTTTTAACGCGCGCTTTGGCGGCGTTCCGCGCAACGTTTCCGTCCCGCTGGCTGCGGTACTCGCCATCTATGCCCGTGAGAACGGCGCTGGCACGATGTTCGAACCTGAGGCGGCCTATGACGAAGATGTCAGCAGCCTCAACGATGATGACGTCGCGCCTGAGAGCGAAAGCGAAACGGTGATGTCGGTGATTGATGGCGATAAGCCGGATAATCACGACGACGATCCTGACGACACGCCGCCGCCGCGCGGTGGTCGCCCGGCGCTCCGCGTTGTGAAGTAACGCCTGACAGGCCCTCCGGGGCCTGTTTTTTTTGCCTGCCTGCTTTGTTAACCCCGCCACACATCACGCGTCCTGCGGCTGATACTGTTATTGCCACACTTATCTTTCAGGGAGCAGTCATGTCTTTATTGGCACAACTAAATTCGCGTATACACCTTCATGGTGGGTTAATCGTTTCCTGCCAGCCGGTACCGGGCAGTCCGCTGGATAACCCCGCTATCGTCGCGGCAATGGCGCTGGCGGCCGAACAGGCCGGAGCGGTGGCGCTACGCATAGAAGGGCTGGCCAACCTGCAGGCCGTTCGTCCGTTAGTGACGGTGCCCGTTATTGGGTTGATCAAACGCGATTTGCCCGATAGCCCGGTGCGAATTACCCCTTGGCTTGCGGATGTGGATGCCCTGGCGCAGGACGGAGCGGATATTATTGCTATTGACGGCACCCAGCGTCAGCGTCCGGCCACCGTTTCGTCACTGTTAGCTGAAATTCACCAGCAGGGGAAAGTGGCGATGGCCGATTGCTCATCTCTCGACGACGCCCTCGAGTGCTGGCAGTTGGGCGCTGAGATTATCGGTACCACCCTCTCGGGCTATACCGCGAATGAGACACCTGTTGAGCCGGACCTGTCGCTGGTGAAAAGCCTGAGCCTGGCAGGCTGCCGGGTGATTGCCGAGGGGCGCTATAACACGCCAGCCCAGGCGGCGGAGGCGATGCGCTGCGGCGCGTGGGCGGTAACCGTCGGATCGGCGATCACCCGCTTAGAGCATATCTGCGGCTGGTATAATTCGGCACTGAAAGCGGCGGTTTGCCCGGCGAATGAGCAATAAAAAAGCCCGATAGCGTTAACCATCGGGCTTTTATGCGCTAAGGCTCAGAGCCTAATCAGACCTCGAGGTAGTTGAGTATCCCGTCCGCCGCTTTCCGGCCTTCGGCAATCGCTGTCACCACCAGGTCGGAACCGCGAACGATATCGCCGCCGGCGAAGATTTTCGGGTTGCTGGTCTGGAAGGCGTTGTCGCTGCCTTCCGGCGCGATGATGCGGCCCTGAGAGTCCAGCTCGACGCTGTGCTTCGCCAGCCACTCCATGCTGTGCGGACGGAAGCCAAACGCCATTACCACCGCATCAGCCGGCACCACGTGTTCAGAACCAGCGACGATCTCCGCGCGACGGCGGCCTTTCGCGTCCGGCTGGCCCATCTCGGTGCGCGCCATCTTCACGCCGCACACTTTGCCATTGGCATTCACTTCCACACCCAGCGGCTGGACGTTGAACTGGAACTCAACGCCTTCTTCACGCGCGTTTTTCACTTCGCGTTTTGAACCCGGCATGTTCTCTTCGTCACGACGATAGGCACAGATCACGTGCGCCGCATTCTGACGAATGGAGGTCCGCACGCAGTCCATCGCGGTGTCGCCACCGCCGAGCACGACCACGCGTTTGCCTTCCATGCTGACGTAGGGCTCATCAGCGGTTTCACCGAAGCCCATGATCTGCTTGGTGTTAGCGATCAGGAACGGCAGCGCGTCGTAGACGCCCGGGGCGTCTTCGTTGTCCAGTCCGCCGCGCATCGACTGATAGGTCCCGACGCCGAGGAACACGGCATCGTACTCCTTCAGCAGGTCGTCGAGCTGCACGTCGCGGCCCACTTCGATATTGAGTTTGAACTCAATACCCATGCCGGTGAAGATTTCACGGCGGCGGGTCATCACCTCTTTTTCCAGCTTGAACGCCGGGATACCGAACGTCAGCAGGCCACCGATTTCCGGATGGCGGTCAAACACCACCGCTTTGACGCCGTTGCGGGTCAGCACGTCGGCACAGGCGAGGCCCGCCGGGCCAGCACCGATGATAGCGACGGTTTTACCGGTCGGCTTCACGCCGGAGAGATCCGGGCGCCAGCCCATTTCAAACGCTTTGTCATTGATATAGCGTTCGATGTTGCCGATGGTCACCGCGCCGAACTCATCGTTCAGCGTACAGGAGCCTTCACACAGGCGGTCCTGTGGGCAAACGCGCCCGCAGACTTCCGGCAGGGTGTTGGTCTGATGCGACAGCTCAGCCGCCTCAAAAATACGCCCCTCGTTGGCCAGCTTCAGCCAGTTCGGGATGTAGTTATGCACCGGGCATTTCCATTCGCAGTACGGGTTGCCGCAGGAGAGGCAGCGATCTGCCTGCGCCTTGGCCTGGCCTTCTGAAAACGGCTCGTAAATTTCCACAAACTCAATTTTACGGATCTTCAGCGGTTTCTTTGGCGGATCAACGCGCTGCAGGTCGATAAATTGATAAACGTTCTGACTCATCTTAACCCCTTACTGCGCCTGCACCCGCAGCTCAGCTGCGGAACGACTACGGTGACCCAACAGTGCTTTAACATCGCTGGACTTCGGTTTAACCAGCGCAAACTTCGCGGAGAAGGCCGGCCAGTTGGCGAGGATCTCTTCGCCACGTTGCGAACCGGTAAGCTGCACGTGTTCGGTGATTAAACCGCGCAGGTGCTCTTCATGAATAGCCAGAGAATCAACGTCCAGCACTTCCACCAGTTCCGGGTTCACGCGTTTACGGAAGTCGCCATCTTCATCCAGGACATAAGCAAAGCCGCCGGTCATCCCTGCGCCAAAGTTGACGCCGGTTTTACCGAGCACGCAGACGATGCCGCCGGTCATATATTCACAGCCGTTGTCACCGATGCCTTCCACCACGGTGATGGCGCCGGAGTTACGCACGGCGAAACGCTCACCTGCGCGGCCTGCGGCGTACAGACGACCACCGGTCGCGCCGTACAGGCAGGTGTTGCCGATAATGCTGGCTTCGTGGCTGCGGAACGCAGAGCCGACCGGAGGACGAATGGCCAGCAGACCGCCCGCCATGCCTTTACCGACATAGTCGTTGGCATCGCCGGTCAGATGCAGCTCTACGCCACCGGCGTTCCACACGCCGAAGCTCTGGCCCGCAGTGCCGCTAAAGTGGGCGACGATCGGATCCCCGGCCAGTCCCTGGTCACCATGGGTCTGGGCAATATACCCGGACAGCGAGGCCCCCACGGAGCGGTCGGTATTGCGGATATCGAACCAGAACGTTTTGCTCTGCTTTTCATCCACATACGGTTTCGCCTGCTGCAGCAGCTGCGCGTTGAGCACGCCGTTATCGAACGGCGGGTTGTTCTCGGTGCAGTACAGCGCTTTGCCCGGATGCGGCTCTGCGGTTTCCAGCAGTTTACCCAGATCCAGTTTCTGCTGCTTGGCAGTAAACCCATCCAGCTCTTTGAGCAGATCGGTGCGGCCAATCAGATCCACCAGACGCTTGACGCCCAGCTGGGCCATCAGCTCGCGGGTCTCACGGGCGATAAATTCAAAGTAGTTGGTCACTTTGAACGGCAGACCGTGATAGTGGTTCTTACGCAGTTTGTCATCCTGAGTCGCCACGCCGGTCGCGCAGTTATTCAGGTGGCAAATACGCAGGTATTTACAGCCCAGCGCGACCATCGGGCCGGTACCGAAACCGAAGCTCTCTGCGCCGAGGATCGCCGCTTTGATGATATCGAGGCCGGTTTTCAGGCCGCCATCCACCTGCAGACGGATCTTATGACGCAGACCGTTAGCGACCAGCGCCTGCTGGGTTTCCACCAGGCCAAGCTCCCACGGACAGCCGGCATATTTCACCGACGAGAGCGGGCTCGCCCCGGTACCGCCGTCGTAGCCGGCGATGGTGATCAGGTCGGCATAGGCTTTGGCCACGCCGGTGGCGATGGTGCCAACACCCGGTTCAGAAACCAGTTTGACCGAAATCATCGCTTTCGGGTTGACCTGCTTGAGGTCGAAAATCAGCTGTGCCAAATCCTCGATAGAGTAGATATCGTGGTGCGGCGGCGGGGAGATCAGCGTCACGCCCGGTACGGAATAGCGCAGTTTGGCGATGTACGGGGTGACTTTATCACCCGGCAGCTGACCGCCTTCACCCGGCTTCGCCCCCTGGGCGACTTTGATCTGGATGACGTCGGCATTGACCAGATAGGCTGGCGTGACGCCGAAGCGGCCGGACGCGACCTGCTTGATGCGCGACACTTTATTGGTGCCGTAGCGCGCCGGGTCTTCACCGCCTTCACCGGAGTTAGAGAAACCGCCGATGCTGTTCATCGCTTCCGCCAGCGATTCGTGCGCTTCCGGGCTCAGGGCGCCGATCGACATCGCCGCGGTATCGAAGCGCTTGAACAGCTCTTTCGCCGGTTCTACGTCGTCGATACTGATAGCGTCTTCGCCTGGATTGAGCGCCAGCAGATCGCGCAGCGTGGCCGCCGGACGTTCGTTAACCAGCTTCGCGTATTGTTGATAGTCGCTGTATTCGCCGCTCTGCACGGCCTTCTGCAGGGTCTGAACCACGTCCGGGTTGTAGGCGTGATATTCGCCGCCGTGCACGAACTTCAGCAGGCCGCCCTGAGCCAGTGGCTTACGTGCCAGCCAGGCGCGTTTCGACAGATTCAGCAGATCCTGCTGGAAATCGTCGAAGCCAGCGCCGCCGATGCGGCTGACCACGCCCTGGAAGCAGAGATCGGAAACCTCGCGATGCAGACCGACGGCTTCGAACAGCTTCGAGCAGCGGTAGGACGCGATGGTGGAGATCCCCATCTTCGACATGATCTTGTACAGACCTTTGTTGATACCGTTGCGATAGTTCAGCATCACCGCACGGTAGGCTTTATCGATAGCTTTGCTGTCGACCAGCTTCGCCAGGGTTTCATAGGCGAGGTACGGATAGATAGCTGTCGCGCCGAAGCCGAGCAGGACCGCAAAGTGATGCGGATCGCGGGCGCTGGCGGTTTCAACGATGATGTTGGCATCGCAGCGCAGACTTTTATCGACCAGACGGGTCTGGATCGCGCCAACGGCCATCGGCGCCGGTACCGGCAGACGGTCTTTGGCGATGTTGCGGTCGGACAGCACCAGCAGCACGGTACCCTCGCGCACCATTTGCTCTGCTTTGTCACACAAGGCTTTCACCGTCTCGCTGAGCGAGGCCTCTGCCGGGTTAAAGGTGATGTCGAGGACGTCGGCACGATAGTGCTCTTCTTCCATCGTCGTCAGCTGTTTGAAATCGGAGTACAGCAGGATCGGCGATTTGAAGCTCAGACGATGGGCCTGGCCTTCCGCTTCGCAGAAGACATTCATTTCGCGACCGATGCTGGTGGCCAGCGACATGACGTGCGCTTCACGCAGCGGATCGATAGGCGGGTTAGTCACCTGGGCGAACTGCTGACGGAAGTAATCGTAGATAATGCGCGGCTGGCTGGAGAGCACGGCGAAAGGCGTGTCATCGCCCATCGAACCGACTGCTTCCTGGCCATTTTCGCCGAGCACGCGCAGGACGGAGTCCAGCTCTTCCGCGCTGTAGTTAAACTGTTTCTGGTAGCTGGCGAGCGTGTCGTCATCCAGCTGGCGGCTGCCGACTTCTTCTTCCGGCAGATCTTCGAACGGCACCAGGCGACGAACGTTTTTCTCCATCCACTCTTTGTACGGGTGGCGGCTCTTCAGATCGTCATCGGTTTCCGCCGAGTGCAGAATGCGACCGGCGCGGGTATCGATAACCATCAGCTCGCCTGGGCCCACGCGGCCTTTTTCGACCACTTCATCCGGCTGGTAGTCCCAGATACCGACTTCAGAGGCGCAGGTGATGAGCTTATCTTTGGTAATGACGTAGCGCGCCGGGCGCAGGCCATTACGATCGAGGTTACAGGCAGCGTAGCGGCCATCGGACATGACGATGCCCGCCGGGCCGTCCCACGGCTCCATATGCATGGAGTTAAAGTCGAAGAACGAACGCAGCTCCGGATCCATATCCGGGTTGTTCTGCCAGGCTGGCGGCACCAGCAGGCGCATGGCGCGCACGATATCCATCCCGCCGGCCAGCAGCAGCTCCAGCATGTTGTCCATTGAACTGGAGTCAGAGCCGGTTTCGTTCACGAACGGCGCGGCGTCGTGCAGATCCGGGATCAGCGGGGTCTGGAACTTATAGGTACGGGCGCGGGCCCACTGGCGGTTGCCGGTGATGGTGTTGATTTCACCGTTGTGCGCCAGGTAACGGAACGGCTGGGCCAGCGGCCAGCGCGGCACGGTGTTGGTGGAGAAGCGCTGGTGGAACAGACAGATGGCCGACTCCAGGCGCAGATCCGCGAGGTCCAGGTAGAAGCGCGGCAAATCTGCCGGCATACACAGACCTTTATAGATGTTGACCAGGTTGGACAGGCTACAAACGTAGAAATCTTTGTCTTCCTGCAGGCGTTTTTCAATGCGACGACGCGCAATGAACAGACGGCGCTCCATATCGCGCGGGCGCCAGCCAGCCGGGGCGTTCACAAAGATTTGCTCAATACGGGGCAGCGAGGAGAGGGCGATTTCACCGAGGACGCCTTCGTTGGTCGGCACATCGCGCCAGCCGACAATCGACAGGGTCTCAAGCTGAAGTTCTTCTTCAACGATGCGGCGCGCCGCTTTAGCCAGCTCAGGATCTTTATTCAGGAACAGCATCCCAACGGCGTAGTTTTTGGCTAAACGCCAGCCGCGCTCTTCAGCAACGATGCGGAAGAAACGATCGGGTTTTTGCAGCAGCAGACCGCAACCATCGCCGGTTTTACCATCGGCAAGGATTGCGCCACGGTGCTGCATGCGGGCCAGTGCGTGTATCGCGGTTCGCACTACCTTGTGGCTAGGTTCGCCTTCTATGTGGGCGATCAGGCCGAAACCACAGTTATCCCTCTCAAGGGATTTGTCGTACAACATATCAGTGAACCTCCCCAGGCTCTACGGACACCCTCCGATACCGATTGCGCACAGGCACAGAAAGAGCATGGCGACGGGGTTTGCACCTCGCATTCGCCCTCTTTAAATCCTTTTCGCATCGGTACACAAGTTTGAGGACTTGCTGTTAAGAGGGAATCTCAATTACTGCATAAATATGATGAGCAGAGTGCTCATCCAGAAAGCTTCCAGCGGATCCCCAACTTATCGGGAATCCACACTTACGTCAAATGGCAATCTTATTAATACAAAAATGTGCTATACAGGCGTTAACTTATTGTTTTAAAAATAAATAGCACCATTTTTTGTGCTCTTGATACGCCTGCTGAGGGTAAGGCTAGTGTGATCTGTCTCACTGTGCGCGCGGCTTTGCGTTACCGTTATGCGCTGAAATATATTCCACTGTTAGCATATTTGACTACAATGTATTTTCATGGTGGATATTAATACTGTTTTTTGCCGTGAAGAAGATTAGGGCTATCCGCAGGTGAAATATAAGGAAAACTCATCACCGCAGAGGTGAATGAAATTGCAGTAATCATGATTGTTTATGCAATGAGGGTGGCCGCCGCGCTGACGATTGATCCAGGTCATCGCCGTCGGTGACAAAAAGTGGCAGGCTTGGCCCCCTTTGTTGAGGCCGGTCTATCAGATTATGCAGTTACAGAAATTAGTCAATATGTTTGGTGGGGATCTTATGCGCCGCTATGGCGAAAAGGTCCATAAGCTGACGCTGCACGGCGGTTTTAGCTGCCCGAACCGCGACGGCACGCTGGGCCGCGGCGGTTGCACTTTCTGTAATGTGGCTTCCTTTGCCGATGAGGCGCAGCAGCATCGCTCCATCGCCGAACAGCTCGCTCATCAGGCGCAGCTCGTCAACCGGGCAAAGCGCTATCTGGCCTATTTCCAGGCCTATACCAGCACCTTCGCTGAAGTGCAGGTGCTCCGCTCGATGTATCGTCAGGCCATCAGCCAGGCGAATATTGTCGGCCTCTGCGTCGGCACCCGCCCGGACTGCGTGCCGGAGGCAGTCCTCGATCTGCTGAGTGAATATCATGAGCAAGGATATGAGGTATGGCTGGAGCTGGGACTGCAAACCGCGCACGATAAAACCCTGCATCGGATTAACCGTGGGCATGATTTCGCTTGCTACCAGCGTACTGCGCGTCTGGCGCGAGCGCGAGGGCTGAAGGTCTGCGCACATCTGATCGTCGGCCTGCCCGGGGAGACCCAGGGGCATTGCCTGGAGACGCTGGAGCGGGTGGTGGCGACCGGCGTGGACGGCATCAAGCTGCACCCACTGCATATTGTTAAAGGCAGTATTATGGCCAAAGCGTGGCAGGCCGGGCGTCTCGATGGCATTGAGCTGGAGGCGTATACCGTTACCGCCGGGGAGATGATCCGCCATACGCCGCCGGAGGTGATCTATCACCGGATATCGGCCAGCGCCCGTCGACCCACACTACTGGCGCCGCTGTGGTGCGAAAATCGCTGGACCGGAATGGTTGAACTGGATCGCTATCTGAATGAGCAGGGCGCTCAGGGATCGGCGCTGGGCCGCAGCTGGGCTGTGCCCCTGGCGGAGAAGTAGAAGCAGACGATGTCCGGGCTAAGGCCGGACATCGCTCTTCAGCCATTTATGCCTGACTGGCTTTCATCGTCATCCGTGGGGTTTTAATCACGAACAGTACCAGAAGGGCGCCAAGCGCGGCGATGGTGCCGGCGAGAATAAAGGCACTGTCGAATTTGCCGGTAGACTGCACGATATAGCCCGTGACAATCGGCCCCACGATGCCGGAGACGCTGCCGATAAGATGGATAAAGCCGCTGGCGCCACCGACGCGGGATTTATGCACCACGTCCTGAATAATCGCCCAGTAGATCGCCCCGGTCACATAGAGGAAAAAGATGGAGACCGACATCAGCAGAACGGCAGGAACGACACTGCTAACGGTACCGGCGAGCCCCACGCAGAGCGCGGCCATTAACAGGCATACCACCAGCACGATTTTGCGCGACAGCAACAGCCGTCCGGTCAGGTTAAATATTTTATCGGATATATAACCCCCCAGCGCCAGACCGACAAAACCGACGATCCACGGGATCATGGTGGTGAGACTCATCTGTTTAATATCCAGATGGTGCTGCTGGACCAGATAGGACGGGAACCAGCTGAGAAAGAAAAACAGGATATAGTTGTAGCAGAAGAACGCAAATGCCGTCACCAGAATAATAGGCTGCTTGAGATAATAACCCAATGAGTGGGCAGTTTGATTTTCTACGGTTTCGAGGGCGTCCTCCTCTTGCTTCATTTTATTAATGAGCATGAGCTCTTCCTGACTGACATGCTTATGTTTGTCAGGTGAGTTAGCCGCAATAAAAAACCACACGACCATCCACACAATACCGATGGCGAAAATAATCATAAACGCGGGACGCCAGCCGAAAGCCAGGGCCAGATAACCGACGATGGGACCGGCGACCGCGCCGCCCAGTGGAGAGCCGGCGCTGAGGAACCCCACTGCGGTTGCCGCTTGCTTTTTAGGAAACCAGCCGTTAATCATCTTGTTCGCTGAGGCGCAAATCGGGCCCTCTGCCATCCCGAAGAGCACCCGCAGCACCAGCATGGAATAAAAGCCGGTGGCAACCGCGGTTAAGCCGCAAAACAGCGACCATAACCCAACCGCCAGGCCCATCACCAATGTGGCGCCAAATTTATCGACGGCGAGGCCGCCAATAAAATTAAAGACCGCGTAGCCGAAGAAAAAACTGCCGAAAATCATACCAAATTGTTCAGCGTTAAGTGCAAGGTCCTTTTCAATCATCGGCACCGTAATGGATAACGCCACCCGGTCCAGATAATTTATCATATATACTAAAAATAATAACAGGACGATAATCCAGCGAATATTTTTTCCCATGATAACACCATGCTCATTATATGATTTATATCAGGCGCGGCGGATCTACATATATCCGTCGGCCGTTATTTAAAAATGATGTCGGCTTAGCCTAGCTGCAGCAGCACTTTGCAGCAGGTCTTCCGATCGTTGGCGAAAATCTCCATGGCCTCTTTCACCTGCTCCAGCGGCATACAGTGGGTGATTAACGCCTCAGGATGAATAAGGCCTTTCTCCATCCAGTCGATGACCAGCGGAAAGCGCCCGCTGTTCAGCCGGGAAGAGAAAATGGAGATCTCTTTACTGGTGATGCTTTGCTGGGTCAGCGTGGACGCCTCGCCGGAGAAACCGAGTATGCCGATGCGGGCTGCAGGGGAGGCGAGGAGGATTGCCTCCTGCAGAATGGCTGGGTGGCAGGCGGCATCAATGACCAGCGTGGGGGCTAGCTGCCGCTGCGCCAGCTGATCCGCCAGCGGCTGATGGGTGTTATCGAGCGTCAGATCGGCGCCGTTGTCCCGTGCCATCTGTAGACGCTCGGCAATGCGATCCACGACGATCACCTGCTTAACGCCATACACCCCCTTCAGCGCCTGGATCACCGTCAGGCCCATCGGGCCAGCGCCGTAGACCAGGGCGATATCCTGCGGCGTGGGCTGCAGCTGGGCGGTAATGTTTGCCGCAATAGTAAAAGGCTCAACCATTGTCGCCTGACGATCGCTGATGGCCTCCGGAATGCGCCAGGCATTCTTGGCTGGCACGCAGGCATAGTCGCTGAATCCCCCATCGCGGTGCACTCCGATGACCTGGAGCTGCGCGCAAACATTCGGCCGACCTACCGAGCAGGGATAACAATGGCCGCAGCTGACCACAGGATCGACCGCGACGCGTTCGCCGATACGCGACGGAGAGATCTGCTCGCCGACGGCATCGATAGTGCCGAAGAATTCATGACCAATAACGCGGGGATATTTCGCGAAGGGGTTGTGGCCCTGATAGATGTGCACATCGGAACCGCAGATCCCGGCAAAGGCGATTTTCACCCGTACTTCATGGCTGCCCGGAACGGGAACCGGACGTGATTCAATGTTCAGCTGGCCTGGCTCTTTGACGACGACGCTTCTCATTTCTGTTCCTTCCATTGTCTGTTTTGCGAACGAATTTCGCCTGTTTTTATTACCATACAAGTATGCATTTGATCATAAATAGCTCTGGATCACATTTGGAAGAGGTCGTCAGAAAAAGCCAGACTATTATTAATCTATTGAAATAAATTGAAAAAAAATATGAATACGCCGGGATGGGCTTGCCCGGTGCAGGAATGTGATCGTTATCACGACAGTGAAGGACAATTCGATTATGATTGCTGGTATGGTAGTAGGGTAAAAATTCAAATTATGAAGCAGGTGATAACGATGCAGATGACAATGCGCTGGTTTGGGCCAGAGGAAGACAAGGTTTCATTAGAGCATATACGACAGGTGCCCGGCGTGGAGGGGGTAGTCGGCGCGCTCTATGACGTCGCGGTGGGTGAGGTATGGCCAGTCGATAAAATTGAGCGTCTGGTCAGCCAGGCCCATGCCGCGGGCCTGAAAATGGAGGTGATAGAGAGCGTCAACATTCATGATGACATTAAAATCGGCCTTCCTTCCCGAGATCGCTATATTGCCAACTATCAGCAGACCATTCGCCACCTTGCCCGCTTCGGCGTCAAAGTTATCTGTTATAACTTCATGCCGGTTTTCGACTGGATGAAAACGGATATGAACTACGTCCTGCCGGATGGCTCGCTGACGATGGCTTTTGAGAAGAAAGATATCGATAAGCGGCTGGAAGACGTGGTGAAAGAGGTACTGGAGAACTCAAACGGCTTCGCCTTGCCGGGCTGGGAGCCTGAACGGCTGGCGGAGGTGCAGACCCTGTTTGCCAAATATAGCGCGGTGGATGACCACAAGCTGCGGGAGAACCTGGTCTATTTTCTGCGGGCGGTGATCCCGGTCTGTGAAGAGGTCGGGGTGAAAATGGCGATCCATCCGGACGATCCGCCGTACTCGATTTTTGGCCTGCCGCGGGTGGTCAAAAACCGCGACGATCTGGACTGGATCTGCCGGGCCGTCGACTCGCCCGCCAACGGCATCACGCTCTGCACCGGCTCGATTGCCGAAGATCCGGATAACGATGTGTACGCTATCCTGGCAGAGTTTACCCGGCGCAAGCGGATCCATTTCGCCCACGTCCGCAATATTAAGCTGATGCAGGATAAAGACTTTTACGAGTGCGCGCATCCATCAGAGTACGGTTCGCTGGATATGTATAAGGTGATGCAAGCGCTGTATGACAACGGGTTCGACGGCTATATTCGCCCGGATCATGGCCGCTTTATCTGGGGAGAGACCGGACGGCCGGGCTATGGCTTGTACGACCGCGCCCTCGGCGTGACCTACCTGAAGGGGCTCTGGGAGGCGTTAAGCAAGCGCTAACCACTCTCCTGACCCTGCCTCTTTTTAGCGGCTGGTTCGCCTTGGCGACCAGCCGTCATATCAGCTCCTTCCCGCATTTTTTGCACAACTTACAGCGCATTGCTCAGAATTGAGTATTATTGTGCGGAGTTGTCGTGAAGGAATCCCCTATGAAGCAAATTCGTATGCTGGCGCAGTATTATGTCGACCTGATGATGAAGCTGGGTCTGGTCCGCTTTTCGATGCTGTTGGCTCTTGCGCTGGTGGTGCTGGCCATTGTGGTACAGATGGCGGTCACCATGGTGCTGCATGGCCAGGTTGAAAGTATCGACGTTATCCGCTCTATCTTCTTTGGTCTGTTGATTACCCCCTGGGCGGTCTACTTTCTCTCGGTGGTGGTGGAGCAACTCGAAGAATCTCGCCAGCGTCTTTCGCGGCTGGTGGACAAGCTGGAGGAGATGCGCGAGCGCGATCTGAAGCTGAACGTGCAGCTGAAAGATAACATCGCGCAGTTGAATCAGGAGATAGGCGAACGTGAAAAAGCAGAAGCCGAGCGCGAGACCACTCTCGAGCAGTTGAAGATCGAGATGAAAGAGCGTGAAGAGACGCAGATCCAACTCGAACAGCAATCCTCCTTTCTGCGCTCTTTCCTTGATGCTTCCCCGGACCTGGTCTTCTATCGCAATGAAGATAAGGAGTTTTCAGGCTGTAACCGGGCGATGGAGCTGTTGACCGGCAAAAGTGAGAAACAGCTGATCCATCTCAAACCGCAGGACGTCTATAGCGAAGAGGCCGCAGAAAAGGTGCTGGAAACCGACGAGAAGGTGTTCCGCCACAATGTATCGCTGACCTATGAGCAGTGGCTGGACTATCCCGATGGCCGCAAAGCGTGCTTCGAAATCCGCAAGGTCCCGTACTACGATCGCGTCGGTAAGCGTCGCGGCCTGATGGGCTTCGGGCGCGATATCACCGAACGAAAACGCTATCAGGATGCCCTCGAGCGCGCCAGCCGGGATAAAACTACCTTTATCTCGACCATCAGCCATGAGCTGCGTACCCCGCTAAACGGGATCGTCGGGCTGAGCCGTATTTTGCTGGATACCGAACTGACCAGCGAGCAGGAGAAATACCTGAAAACCATCCATGTCTCGGCGGTGACGCTGGGGAATATCTTCAATGATATTATCGACATGGATAAAATGGAGCGCCGTAAGGTACAGCTCGATAACCAGCCGGTGGACTTCACCAGCTTCCTTGCCGACCTTGAAAACCTCTCCGGTCTGCAGGCCCAGCAGAAGGGCCTGCGCTTTGTGCTGGAGCCGAGCCTGCCGCTACCGCATAAAGTGATCACCGACGGTACGCGTTTGCGCCAGATCCTGTGGAACCTTATCAGCAACGCCGTGAAGTTTACCCCCCAGGGCGGCGGGGTGAATGTCCGCGTGCGCTATGACGAAGGCGATATCCTGCACTTCGAAGTGGAAGACTCCGGTATCGGTATTCCTGAAGCGGAACAGGACAAAATTTTCGCCATGTATTACCAGGTCAAAGACAGCCACGGCGGCAAACCAGCCACCGGAACCGGCATTGGTCTCGCCGTCTCGCGTCGCCTGGCGCGCAATATGGGCGGCGATATCAGCGTAACCAGCCAGCCGGGTAAAGGGGCGACCTTTACGCTCACCGTCCATGCGCCTGCCATTGCGGAAGAAGTGGAAGATACGTTGGCGGAAGACGACATGCCATTACCCGCGCTTAACGTGCTGCTGGTGGAAGACATTGAGCTCAACGTCATTGTGGCCCGTTCGGTGCTGGAAAAGCTGGGCAACAGCGTGGATGTCGCCATGACCGGGAAAGCCGCGCTGGAGATGTTTGAGCCAGGCGAGTACGACCTGGTGTTGCTGGATATTCAATTGCCGGATATGACGGGGCTGGATATCTCTCGCCAGCTAAAACAGAACTTTGCCGCGGATGAGCTGCCGCCGCTGGTGGCCCTGACCGCCAACGTACTGAAGAATAAGAAAGAGTATCTCGACGCCGGGATGGACGATGTGCTGAGCAAGCCGTTGTCGGTGCCAGCGCTCACGGCCATGATCAAGAAATTCTGGGATGCGCCGGAAGAGGAAGCGCAGGAAGCGCCGGCGGCCGATCTGCATAAAGCCGACGCGGTGCTGGATACCGATATGCTGGAGCAATATATCGAACTGGTGGGACCGAAGCTTATCAACGATGGACTCGCGGTGTTTGAGAAGATGATGCCGGGCTATATGTCTGTCCTCGAGTCCAATCTCACCGCCCGCGATCAAAAAGGGATCGTCGAGGAGGGGCATAAGATCAAAGGGGCGGCCGGTTCTATTGGTCTGCGCCACATCCAGCAGTTGGGACAGCAGATCCAGACCCCGGATCTGCCTGCCTGGTCTGATAATGTCGCTGAATGGGTTGAAGAGATGAAATCTGAGTGGCAAAACGACGTGGCGGTACTGAAGGCGTGGGTGGCGAAGGCCGGGAAAAAATGACCCCGGACAGACCGGGGTGCGCGAATACTGCGCCAACACCAGGGAACTGGTGGTTGAGCCAGTGTTATTTGAGTGATGTTGTTACGTGGCGCAACCTGAGAAGTGGATTGCTCGCTCATTAAGATAGCAAAGCTTAACTAATTTGTTACATGAATCAGTAAAATATGTGAAGCATAGCGAGTAAATCGACATTTTTGACTGGTTTCAGCGAGTTGCATGGAGGAGCGAAAGCGATGAAAAAAATTGGTGTGGTACTGAGCGGCTGCGGCGTGTACGACGGCAGTGAAATTCATGAAGCGGTGATTACCCTGCTGGCGATCGCGCGCAACGGCGCGCAGGCGGTGTGCTTTGCACCCGATAAACCGCAGCGCGACGTCATCAACCATCTGACGGGGGAACCGCTGACGGAGCAACGCAATGTGCTGGTGGAAGCGGCGCGAATTGCCCGCGGCGACATCTTACCGCTGACGCAGGCGCGTGCGGAGACGCTGGACGCGCTGATCGTCCCCGGCGGCTTCGGCGCGGCGAAAAATTTAAGCAGCTTCGCCGCCGAGGGCAGCGAATGTCAGGTGGACCGCGATCTGCAGGCTCTGGCACTGGCGATGCATCAGGCCGGCAAACCGCTGGGTTTCATGTGCATTGCCCCGGCGCTGCTGCCGAAGATTTTTGCGTTTCCGCTGCGCATAACCATCGGGACCGATCTCGATACTGCCGATGTGGTCGAAGAGATGGGGGCGGAGCACGTGCCTTGTCCGGTCGACGACATCGTGGTGGATGAAGAGAACAAAGTGGTCACCACCCCGGCGTATATGCTGGCAGATAATATTGCTCAAGCCGCCACCGGGATCGAAAAGCTGGTCGCCCGCGTGCTGGCGCTGAGCGCATGAGGCTCCGCGTTGCGCCCTTTGCGCTGCTAAAACGACTGGCGCTGCGTCTGCTGTTGATCGCCGCCGTCTTCTGGGGCGGGGGGATCGCGCTGTTTAGCGTGCTGCCGGTGCCGTTTTCGGCGGTGATGCTTGAGCGGCAGGTGAGCGCCTGGCTCTCCGGAGATGTCCACTATCTGGCGCACTCTGATTGGGTCGGCATGGATGAGATCTCTCCGTGGATGGGGCTGGCGGTGATTGCCGCCGAAGATCAGAAGTTCCCGGAACACTGGGGGTTCGACGTATCGGCGATAGAAAAAGCGCTGGCGCACAATGAGCGTCATGATACCCGCATCCGCGGCGCGTCAACGCTGTCGCAGCAGACGGCGAAAAACCTGTTTTTATGGGATGGCCGCAGCTGGTTGCGTAAGGGGCTGGAAGCCGGGCTGACGGTCGGTATAGAAACCGTCTGGAGTAAAAAGCGGATCCTGACCGTCTACCTGAATATTGCCGAGTTTGGTGATGGGATATTTGGTGTGGAAGCGGCCGCGCAGCGCTATTTTCATAAGCCTGCCAGCCAGCTGACGCCGGGGGAAGCGGCTCTGCTGGCCGCGGTGCTGCCAAATCCGATCCGCTATCGCGCCGACGCGCCTTCGGGCTATGTGCGCAGCCGCCAGGCCTGGATCTTACGCCAGATGCGACAGCTGGGTGGAGAAGGGTTTATGCGCGAGCATAAGCTGTATTAGCGCGTTAATCCGGCGCCGGGGCTGGCACTGTCGCCAGTCGGCCGTCGCCGGGAAGCGTGACGCTTAGTCTTCATCAAATCCGGCATTAAACAGGGCTATCACCGCGGCGAGCGCCTCAACTTCCTGTGGACCGCTGGCTTCCACCTCTATCTGCCGCCCTTTCGCCGAGTCCAGCATCAGCAGGGCAATCACGCTGTTTGCTTCTGCCTCCGTGCCTTCATCGTTGCGCAGCAGTACTTCGGCATCGAAATTCTGCATCAGCTCAAACAGCTTCATCGCCGGGCGGGCGTGCATGCCCAGCTTATTGGTGATTTCAACGGTCTGCTTTACGGTCATGATTTACGTTTTTCCAGCGTCCGATGACGAGACTGTACGTTCTTGCCGCGGGAGCGGAAGTAGTCAGCCAGTTGTTCAGCAATATAAACCGAACGATGTTTACCGCCGGTACAGCCAATGGCCACCGTCAGATAGCTGCGATTGTTGGTCTCCAGCATCGGTAACCATAGCTCAAGATAGCTCCGGGTCTGGTAAATAAAGTTGTGCACTTCGGTGTGCCGGTCAAGGAAGGCGGCCACCGGTTTATCCAGACCGGTCATTGGACGCAGCTTCGGATCCCAGTGCGGGTTTGGCAGAAAGCGCACGTCAAAGACGTAATCGGCATCGATCGGAATACCGTGTTTGAAGCCGAAGGATTCGAAGACCATCGTCAGTTCGCGCTCGCGTTTACCTAACAGGCGAGTACGCAGCATCTCGGCCAGTTCATGCACCGACATTTCGGACGTATCGACGATCAGATCCGCACGGGAGCGCAGCGGCTCCAGCAGATCGCTCTCTTCGTCGATGGCGCTTTCGAGCGACAGATTCTTGCTGGAGAGCGGGTGTAAGCGACGCGTATCGCTGTAACGGCGGATCAGGGTATTACGGTCGGCATCAAGGAACAGCAGTTGCGGAGAAAAGCATTCTGGCAGGTTCTGCATCGCCTGTTCAAAGATTTCCGGTGATTCTGGCATGTTACGCACGTCGATGCTGACGGCCGCGGAGATATTGCGGTCAGCCAGCGACCGCGCCAGGTCGGGCAGCAGCACGACCGGCAGGTTATCCACGCAGTAAAAGCCCATATCTTCCAGCGCTCGCAGAGCGACGGATTTCCCCGAGCCCGAGCGGCCGCTGACGATCATCAGTACCATGTACCGTTTCTCCTCAGTACGATAAAGGATAAGGTGCGACTGCCGTTATGCGTCATCGCTGCTTCCTGCTTCGGTGATGATCTCATACAACTCTTCATCGCTCTGCGCCGCGCGCAGGCGACGGCAAATCGCTTTGTCCGCCAGCCGTTTGGCCACCAGGGAGAGCGTATGCAGGTGAGTCTTTGTCTGGTCGGCTGGCACCAGCAGCGCGAACAGCAGGTCGACAGGCTGATTGTCGATCGCGTCGAAGGCGATGGGGGTTTCCAGCTGGACAAAAACGCCGACAGCACGCAGCGTATCCTCTTCCAGTTTACCGTGAGGAATGGCGATACCATTGCCAATCCCGGTACTGCCCATTTTTTCGCGGGTGAGGATCGCTTCGAACACCACCTGCGGCGGCAAACTTAACTGTTTGGCGGCCAGTTCGCTAATGATTTCCAGAGCACGCTTCTTGCTCTGGCAGTGAACCTGGCTACGGGTACATTCCTGGTTCAGGACGTTGCTCAGTTGTAGAGCCGAATCGTTGTTCATCATAATTTCACCTGAGCGCCCCCGCGCCCGCCGCCGATGTTAAACCACGACGGACGCAGAGGGGCCCGGACAATTAGTGTTGTTTTAGTTTATCTTTGTGCTTCGTTAACTGCCTTGCCAGCTTGTCGATAAGACCATCGACAGCTGCATACATATCCTGCCCTTCCGCACTGGCATGGATTTCGCCACCGTTGACATGCAGATTCGCGTCCGCAATTTGCGTCACTTTCTCTACTTTTAACACAATATAGACCTGATTGATCCGGTCGAAAAATTGCTCCAGTTTGCTGAACTTCGCCGTGACGAAGTCGCGCATCGCGGGGGTGATCTCGACGTTGTGTCCTGTAATGTTGAGCTGCATAGTGTCTTCCTTATCGGTTGTGTCAGACCAGTTGTTTACGCTGGTTTGACGGCGGAATGGATAAAGACTCTCTGTACTTCGCGACAGTGCGGCGCGCGACCATGATACCCTGCTCGGACAGCATGGAGGTGAGCTTACTGTCGCTCAACGGCTTCGCGGGGTTTTCCGCGGCGATTAACTTCTTCACCAGCGCACGAATGGCCGTCGACGAGGCTTCGCCGCCGCCTTCGGTATTCACATGGCTGGAGAAGAAATACTTCAGTTCAAAAATACCGCGCGGACTGTGCAGATATTTTTGCGTGGTGACACGGGAAATGGTGGATTCATGCATCTCGACAGCCTGGGCGATATCGGCCAGCACCATCGGCTTCATATACTCTTCACCCTGTTCGAAAAAAGCCTGCTGTTGTTCAACGATGCAGCGGCTGACGCGCAGTAGCGTATCGTTGCGGCTTTCCAGACTTTTAATCAGCCAGCGGGCTTCCTGCAGATTGCTGCGAATGAACTGGCCGTCGGCGTCATTACGGGTGCTGTTACCCATCGCCGCATACTGCTGATTAATTTTCAGCCGGGGAATGCTGTCGGCGTTGAGCTCCACGGTCCAGCGGCCGCTGACCTTGCGGACCAGTACGTCCGGAATGACATATTCTGGTTCACTGGTATGAATGGACTGCCCTGGGCGGGGATCCAGTGACTGGATCAGATTCACCGCCTCTTTCAGCACCTCTTCTTTCAGGCGCGTGACTCGCATCAGGGTACGGAAATCATGATTAGCCAGCAGATCGAGATGATCGCTGATAATCAACCGGGCCTCTTCCAGCCACGGCGTCTCTTTGGCGAATTGCGACAGCTGGATCAGCAGACAGTCGCGCAGATCTTTCGCCGCGACGCCAACCGGATCAAAGCGCTGGATGCGCTTCAGGACGGCTTCCACCTCTTCCAGGCCGATCTCGTCATCGCCGATGCTCTCAACGATGTCTTCAATCTGAATGGTGAGATAGCCCGTATCGTCGACGGCGTCGACGATAGAGGTGGCAATGGCGCGGTCGGTATCGGTGAAGGGCGTCAGCTCGACCTGCCACATCAGGTAATCCTGAAGCGTCTGGGTGGTCTCACCTTGATAGACGGGCAGCTCGTCGTCCTGATAGTCCACGCCGTTGCCTGAAGGCGTACCGGCGGTATAGATTTCATCCCAGCTGGCATCGAGAGGGAGCTCGTCCGGCATCTCTTTTTGCTCAAGCGCATCGACGGTATCGAGGGACTCGCGGTCCTCCACTTCTTTCGCTTCTACCTCTTCGTGAAGATCGGTTTGCTCAAGCAATGGGTTACTTTCCAGCGCTTGCTGGAGCTCTTGCTGGAGTTCTAACGTGGACAACTGCAGCAAACGAATCGCCTGCTGCAGCTGCGGCGTCATGGCAAGCTGTTGGCTAAGCCTTAATTGCAAACCTTGCTTCATGTTCAGGGTAAATATCTCCGGCTAAAACGTCTGTAACCTCTACCCTATCAGAGTCTGAAGTCTTCCCCAAGATACACGCGCTTAACCTGCTCATCTTCGAGGATCTGCTGCGGTGTGCCATGAGCAATAAGGTGTCCCTGACTGACAATATACGCGCGTTCGCAGACGGCGAGGGTCTCTCTGACGTTATGGTCGGTGATCAGTACGCCGAGGCCGCTGTCGCGCAGGTGCTCAATAATGCGTTTGATATCGATAACGGAGATCGGGTCAACACCGGCAAACGGTTCATCCAGAAGGATAAATTTTGGGTTCGCCGCCAGCGCGCGAGCGATTTCGACACGGCGGCGTTCACCACCGGAGAGCGCCTGACCGAGGCTGTCGCGCAGGTGCTCAATATGAAACTCTTCCATCAGCTCTTTGGCGCGATCTTCACGCTGTTCGCTGGTTAAATCGTCACGGATCTGCAGGACCGCCATCAGGTTGTCATAGACGCTCAGACGACGAAAAATAGAGGCTTCCTGCGGCAGATAGCCGATGCCCCGGCGCGCGCGCGCGTGCAGCGGCAGCAGACTGATGTCTTCGTCATCGATAATAATATTGCCCGCGTCGCGCGGCACAATGCCGACCACCATGTAGAAGGTGGTGGTTTTACCGGCGCCGTTAGGGCCGAGCAAGCCGACAATCTCTCCGGAGTTAACGGTGAGACTGACATCTTCCACCACGCGGCGGCCTTTATAAGCTTTGGCGAGATTCTTCGCAGTTAAGGTTGCCATAACGAATTAGTTACTCTTCTTTTGCTGGTTGCCGCTTTTATCCTGCAGCTCGGACGGCACCAGAACGGTGGTGACGCGTCGACCTTTGTCGCTGAAGGCCTGCATTTTTTGCTCTTTCACCAGATAGGTGATCTTATCGCCCTTGATATTGCTGTCGAGCTGCTCAAGGTAAGCGTTGCCGGTCAGCACGACGTAATCATTCTGCAGCTCGTAGCGCATTTTCGACGCCCGGCCTTTTACCGGTTTGCCGTTATCCTGCATCTGGAAGAAGGTGGCCGGGTTACCGAAGCCTTCGATCACCTCTTTGCCTTTCTCATTGCCCGGACGGGTGACCACCACTTTATCCGCGTTAATTTTGATCGTCCCCTGGGTGACGACCACGTTACCGGTGAAGGTGACGACGTTGCCCTGCATATCCAGCGACTGCTGATCGGACTCGATATGGATCGGCTGATCGGTATCGCCCGTCTTGGCCAATGCCGGCAGGCTGGCGGCCAGTAAAGCGCCGGCGAGCGCAATCTTAAGGCTGAGTTTGTTTGTTCTGAATTTCATAAGAGGTTCTCACCTTTTCAATCAGCTCGGCATTTTTGCTGCGAAGGTTTCCACGCATTTTCAGGCCGCTGGAATTAAATGTGGTGCCGTATAACGTCACCATGTCATCGGAGGTAACGTCCTGTGTGACCAGATTTATCTGGGCGTTATCCGTCGTAATTTTGCGCAGTTGAGAGTCAGGCGCGAGCGCATTCACCTCAACGTGCCCGTAAAGATAGAGCATACGGTCATTCGTCAGCTTCGCTTTATCTGCCCTGATTGACCAGGTTGGCACCTTATTGGTATCAAAGGTGGTCATCACCGGCTTGGTAAACCAGGAAACCTCCTGATCGGAAAAGTATTCCACGTGCTCGGCAATCAGCCGATAGCTCAGGGCGCCTTCCGGGCTGTACACGACGGTGTCGGTATGTTCGCTTTTATACGTCGGGTCGTTGGGATTGACCTCCGGCTGGGCCGTGTCGTCCGTATTCGCCAGATTCAGGCCGATGAGGATCAGCGCGAGCAGCGACAGTAAAATGATAACCCAACGTCTGGTTTTACTCATATTGATTGCCCTTTGGCCTCATCAAGCTTGCCCTGCGCCAATAGTAACAAATCGCAGACTTCGCGTACTGCGCCGCGTCCGCCGTTAATTCGCGTGACATAATTCGCCCGCGGCAGCAGCAGCGGATGCGCATCGGCGACGGCGACGCTTAAACCCACTTCCGCCATCACCGGCCAGTCGATCAGATCATCACCGATATAGGCCACTTCATCCGGGCGAACCGCCAGTTTGCTTAATAAATCACGAAACGCCAACAGCTTGTCCGACTGACCTTGATACAGATGCGTAATGCCCAGCGTCTGGCAGCGGTCTTCTACCAGTTTAGCTTTTCGCCCGGTAATAATCGCCACTTCGATGCCGGAGGTCAGCGCGCAGCGGATACCATAGCCATCGCGGACGTTGAACGCTTTCAGCTCCTCGCCGTGATTACCCATATAGATAAGTCCGTCGGATAATACACCGTCGACATCGAGGATCAGTAGACGGATCTTAGCCGCGCGATCGAGAAACGCCTGGCTTACCGGCCCGTAGCATGTCGCTAACTGAGCATCAGCATTATTCATTATTTTTTCCTTACTTACACTACGCCCGCGCGCAGGAGATCGTGCATATGTACCACACCCAGCAGATGGTCGCCATCGGCAACCAGCACGCAGGTGATATGACGGGATTGCATCAGGTTTAGGGCATCTACCGCCAGGGTGCCGGGACGGATACGGATCCCTCCCCGGGTCATGACGTCGGCAATACTGGCGTTGCGCATATCGACGCCGGTATCAAAGACCCGGCGCAGGTCACCATCGGTGAAGATCCCGATAATATTCATCTGGTCATCACAGATGGCAGTCATGCCTAAATTTTTACGCGTAATTTCCAGCAGCGCATCGCGCAGGGTGGCCTGCAGGCCGACGTGCGGGATTTCATCACCGGTATGCATAATATCATTGACGCGCAGCAACAGCTTACGACCAAGTGCGCCGCCCGGATGGGACAGGGCGAAATCTTCAGCAGTAAAGCCGCGGGCTTCCAGCAGGGCGACGGCGAGGGCATCACCCATCACCAGCGCCGCGGTGGTGCTGGAGGTGGGCGCCAGTCCTAACGGGCAGGCCTCTTTGGGCACTTTCACGCACAGATGGATATCCGCCGCGCGCGCCATGCTGCTGTCTGGCCGGCTGGTCATGCAAATAAGCTTCACCTGCTGGCGTTTCAGGACCGGGATCAGCGCCAGGATTTCATTCGATTCGCCGGAGTTCGATAGCGCAATCACCACATCCTGTGGAGTGACCATTCCTAAATCGCCGTGCGCCGCTTCGCCGGGGTGGACAAAAAAAGCCGAGGTGCCGGTACTGGCGAAGGTCGCTGCTATTTTGCGGCCGATGTGGCCCGACTTGCCCATCCCCATCACCACGACTTTCCCGCCGCAGCGGAAAATCGTTTCGCAAGCATGGGTAAAGTCTTCATTTATATATTGATCGAGCTGGGCCAGACCTTCACGTTCAATTTCCAGCACCTGACGGCCTGCCTGTTGAAAGTCAAAATCCGTGGGCAAATCTATTTGCGACATGATGTTATCCCGAGTCATTCAACGAAGAGCGGCGCTGTCCAGAACAGCATCGCCAACCAAACCACAAAGCCGCCGACCAGCAGTGCGCCAACCAGTCGTCCCGGCTGCTGCTGGCGGCGCCAGCACAGCACCGCGAAGATCAGGCTGACCAGCAGCATCACGCCATAATCGCGAGTAAAGGCTTCGCTCGCAAAGCTCCCCGGCGCGATCAGCGCCGGTAAACCCAGCACCAGCGCAATATTGAGGATATTGGCGCCGATGATATTGCCGATAGCAATGTCATCTTCCCCTTTCCGCGCCCCGGCGATAGCGGTGGCCAGCTCTGGCAGGCTGGTGCCTATCGCTACCACCGTCAGACCGACGGTCAGCTCGCTAATGGCAAAAAAGTTTGCCAATACCGTGGTGTTATCCACCACCATACGGGTAGCCATCGGCATGACAATCATCGCCACCCCTAACCAGAGCAGAGCGACCGGCAGCGATCCTTCTCGCGGCAGCTCCGCCAACTGTTCGCGGGTCAGACTATCGCTGCCCTGGCGCTCCGCCAGACGGGCAATTTTGATGGTAAACAGCAGCCACAGAAACGCCAGCGCCAGTAAAAACAGCCCGTCGAGACGGGACAACTGTCCATCGTAGAGCACCAGCCCGGCCAGCACACTGACCAGCAACATTAGCGGTAATTCGCGGCGCAGAATATCAGAATGCACGGTAAATGGCCTGAGTAAGGCGGCGAGACCGAGGATCAGAAGAATATTGGTAATGTTGGAGCCGAGCGCGGTGCCGACCGCCAGATCGATCTGCCCATGCAGCGAGGCCGTGGTGGAAACCATGATCTCGGGCAGGCTGGTGCCGATACTCACCACCGTCATACCGATGATCAGCGGCGGGATCCCCAACATACGACACAGGATGGAAGCGGCATAGACCAGACGATCGGCGCTGTAGACAACCAGCAGTAAACCAATAATTAACAGAGCCGTCGCTAAGAGCATCTAAAGTCCTTTCTTCAGGTATAATCGTCGCCTCGCTGGGTTATCCCTACGCAGCGTAACGAATTCTTAATTTTGACTTTATGTGTGCCAAAAGTAAAACAAATGCCAGCTTTCGCTAACCTGTGCAGGTAAGATTCTGTAAAAATGTTGTGATTGTGGCGCAAGAAAGGGCCATGCTTGCCCGTCAGGTGTTTAGTAAGGATGATTTTATGAGCCAAACTCAGGCGAATTTAGTTGAAGTGCGCGGTATCCGCTTTTCACGCGGCGATCGTGTGATCTTCGACGACATCTCGCTGTCGGTGCCGCGCGGTAAAATTACTGCGATCATGGGACCTTCGGGGATCGGCAAGACTACCCTGTTACGCCTGATCGGCGGCCAGATCCCGCCGGACAGGGGAGAGATCCTGTTTGATGGCGAGAACGTACCACAGATGACGCGATCGCGTCTTTATACGGTGCGTAAGCGGATGAGCATGCTGTTCCAGTCCGGCGCGCTGTTCACCGATCTCAATGTCTTTGATAACGTTGCCTATCCGCTGCGCGAGCATACGCAGCTGCCGCCTGCGCTGCTGCATACGACGGTGATGATGAAGCTGGAAGCGGTGGGGTTGCGTGGGGCGGCGAAGTTAATGCCCTCCGAGCTTTCCGGCGGGATGGCGCGCCGCGCCGCCCTGGCGAGAGCCATTGCGCTGGAGCCGGACCTGATTATGTTCGACGAACCGTTTGTCGGGCAGGATCCCATCACCATGGGCGTGCTGGTGAAGTTGATTTCTGAACTCAACAACACGTTGGGTGTCACTTGCATCGTGGTTTCGCACGATGTGCCTGAGGTGCTTAGCATCGCAGACTACGCGTATATCGTGGCGGATAAAAAGATTATCGCCCACGGTAGCGCCCAGTCGCTGCGGGAAAATGCCGACGCTCGGGTTCGTCAGTTCATTGATGGTATTGCCGACGGCCCGGTGCCGTTCCGTTATCCGGCTGGCGACTATCACCATGATTTATTAGGCATAGGGAGTTGAGCGACTCATGCTGTTTAATGCGCTGGCCGCGCTAGGGCATCGCGGGATTAAAACCACCGCGACGTTTGGACGCGCCGGATTAATGCTTTTCAACGCCGTTGTGGGCAAACCAGAGTTTCGCAAGCACGCGCCGCTGCTGGTTCGTCAGCTCTATAACGTTGGCGTTCTGTCGATGCTGATTATCATTGTATCGGGCTTGTTTATCGGTATGGTGCTCGGCCTGCAGGGGTATCTGGTCTTAACCACCTACAGCGCAGAGACCAGTCTTGGCATGCTGGTGGCGCTGTCGCTGCTGCGCGAGCTGGGACCGGTGGTTGCTGCGCTATTGTTTGCCGGCCGCGCCGGATCGGCGCTGACCGCCGAGATTGGCCTGATGCGGGCCACGGAACAGCTCTCCAGTATGGAGATGATGGCGGTGGACCCGCTGCGCCGCGTGATTTCCCCCCGCTTCTGGGCTGGCGTCATTTCGCTGCCGCTGTTGACGATTATCTTCGTGGCGGTGGGGATCTGGGGCGGTGCGCTGGTAGGCGTGAGCTGGAAGGGTATTGATGGTGGCTTTTTCTGGACCGCGATGCAAAATGCCGTCGACTGGCGAATGGATCTGGTGAACTGCCTGATTAAGAGCCTGGTATTCGCTATTACGGTAACCTGGATTGCGTTATTTAACGGTTATGACGCTATCCCCACTTCCGCCGGGATTAGCCGGGCGACAACGCGCACCGTGGTGCATGCGTCGCTGGCGGTTCTGGGGCTGGATTTTGTGCTGACTGCGCTGATGTTTGGGAATTGAGTTCATGCAAACGAAAAAAAATGAAATCTGGGTAGGGGTGTTCTTACTGGTGGCGCTGCTGGCGGCGCTGTTTGTCTGCCTGAAGGCGGCGAACGTTACCTCGCTACGTACCGAGCCGACTTACCGCCTGTACGCGACCTTCGATAACATCGGCGGCCTGAAGGCGCGTTCGCCGGTACGCATCGGCGGTGTGGTTGTGGGGCGGGTAGCGGACATCACTCTCGACCCGAAAACCTATCTGCCACGCGTGGAGCTCGATATTGATGAGCGCTACAACCATATCCCGGATACCAGTTCGCTGGCGATCCGCACCTCGGGTCTGCTGGGCGAGCAGTATCTGGCGCTGAACGTCGGTTTTGAAGACCCGGACCTCGGGACGGCTATCCTTAAAGACGGCAGCACGATCCAGGACACCAAGTCCGCCATGGTGCTGGAAGATCTGATTGGTCAGTTCCTTTATAACAGCAAGGGCAGCGACAATCAGAATTCTGGTAATGATAAGGCCGCGGCAGAAGGTCATACTGACGCGACGCCGGCAGCCGGCACGACGCATTAATTTCAGGAGAAACACGATATGTTTAAACGCTTACTCATGGTCGCCATGCTGGTGATTGCCCCGCTGACCGCCGCCCAGGCGGCAGACCAGTCCAACCCGTATAAGCTGATGAATGAAGCGGCGCAGAAAACCTTCGATCGCCTGAAGAATGAACAGCCGAAGATTAAAGCCAACCCTAACTATCTGCGCGACATCGTCGACCAGGAGCTGCTGCCGTATGTGCAGGTGAAATATGCCGGCGCGCTGGTGCTGGGCCGCTACTACAAAGAAGCGACCCCGGCGCAGCGTGAAGCCTACTTTGCCGCCTTCCGCGAATATCTGAAGCAGGCCTACGGCCAGGCGCTGGCGATGTACCATGGTCAGACTTACCAGATTGCTCCAGAGCAGCCGCTGGGGGATGCCACCATCGTGCCTATTCGCGTGACCATCGTCGACCCGAATGGCCGTCCGCCAGTGCGTCTGGACTTCCAGTGGCGTAAAAATACGCAGACCGGCCACTGGCAGGCTTACGATATGATCGCCGAAGGGGTCAGCATGATCACCACCAAACAGAATGAGTGGAGCGATCTGCTGCGTACCAAAGGCGTCGACGGGCTGACTGCGCAGTTGAAAGCGATCTCCGCTCAGCCGATCACGCTGGATCAGAAAAAATAATGACCGGGCAGCTGAGCTGGACTCGCGAGGGCGAGACGCTGGCGCTGCACGGGGAGCTGGACCAGGATCTGCTGGTTCCGCTCTGGGAAGCACGCGCCAGGGCGACGGAGGGAGCGACGATCATCGATCTCAGCCAGACTACGCGCGTGGACACGGCGGGCCTGGCGCTGTTAGTGCATTTTGTGGCACTGATTCGCCGTCAGGGGCGGGAAGCGCAACTGATCGCGAAGAGCGAAAATCTGCAAACGCTGATCGGTCTTTACAACCTGCCTGTCGATATGATCCCATAATCTTTTCAGTGTCTTAGCGTTGAAGCTATTCCGAAAGCCCCGGCAATCTTTTCGTCGGGGCTTTTTGCTTGTTTAAGACCGCGCCACTTTCCTCTAAGATGTTGGGCTGTTTTCACTATCAGATAAATTTGAGCCCATGGAAAATCATGAAATTCAGACCGTGCTGATGAACGCACTCCCCCTCCAGGAAGTCCACGTCTCTGGCGATGGCAGCCACTTTCAGGTTATTGCTGTGGGTGAGATGTTCGATGGCATGAGCCGGGTTAAAAAGCAGCAGAGCGTCTACGCGCCGCTGATGGAATATATTGCTGACAACCGTATCCATGCGCTGTCGATCAAGGCCTTCACTCCGCAGGAGTGGGCGCGAGACCGCAAACTAAATGGCTTCTAAGCTGTGGGGGGTCCCCTGCAGCGTATGTGAATTTTTAATAGAGAACAGAATCAATGGATAAATTCCGTGTTCAGGGGCCGACTCGCCTTCAGGGCGAAGTCACCATTTCTGGTGCAAAAAACGCCGCCCTGCCAATCCTCTTTTCCGCGCTGCTTGCCGAAGAGCCGGTAGAGATCCAGAACGTACCCAAGCTGAAAGATATCGATACCACCATGAAGCTGCTGAGCCAGCTGGGCGCGAAGGTTGAGCGCAATGGTTCGGTATGGATTGACGCCGGCCCGGTTGATGTATTCTGTGCTCCATACGACCTGGTGAAAACCATGCGTGCCTCCATCTGGGCACTGGGCCCGCTGGTCGCGCGTTTTGGTCAGGGACAAGTTTCTCTGCCAGGCGGCTGTGCTATCGGCGCACGTCCGGTCGACCTGCACATTACCGGTCTGGAACAGCTGGGCGCCGAAATCAAACTGGAAGAAGGTTATGTGAAGGCGTCAGTCAACGGGCGACTGAAAGGCGCGCACATTGTGATGGATAAGGTCAGCGTAGGCGCGACCGTGACTATCATGAGCGCGGCGACGCTGGCTGAAGGTACCACCGTTATCGAAAACGCCGCGCGCGAGCCGGAAATTGTCGATACCGCCAACTTCCTTAACGCGCTGGGCGCGAAAATCAAAGGTCAGGGCACCGATCGCATTACCATCGAAGGCGTGCAGCGCCTGGGTGGCGGCGTATATCGTGTACTGCCGGACCGTATCGAAACGGGTACCTTCCTGGTGGCCGCGGCGATTTCCGGCGGCAAGATCCTCTGCCGTAACGCGCAGCCAGATACCCTCGATGCCGTTCTGGCGAAACTGCGTGACGCCGGGGCTGACATCGAAACGGGCGAAGACTGGATTAGCCTCGATATGCACGGCAACCGTCCGAAAGCGGTTAACGTGCGTACCGCGCCGCACCCGGGCTTCCCGACCGATATGCAGGCCCAGTTCACGCTGCTCAACCTGGTGGCGGAAGGGACCGGTGTGATCACCGAAACGATCTTTGAAAACCGCTTCATGCACATTCCTGAGCTGATCCGTATGGGTGCGCATGCGGAAATCGAGAGCAATACCGCTATCTGTCACGGCGTGAAGCAGCTTTCAGGCGCACAAGTGATGGCGACCGATTTGCGTGCGTCGGCGAGCCTCGTACTGGCAGGCTGCATCGCTGAAGGGACCACCATCGTCGATCGCATCTACCACATCGATCGTGGCTATGAGCGTATCGAGGATAAACTGCAGGCGCTGGGTGCCAATATTCAGCGCGTGAAAGGCGAGTAATAGCATCATGGCAGTGACCCCATGGGGGTCACTGCCAGTCAATCACATCACTTGTCTGTCTTCTTTTGACGCATCATCTGCGTTCTGTCGATAAACTCATGAGTCACCGGGTCGTGGTAGCGTGACGGCCAGATGACCCACGGCTGCGTTTCCAGCGCCGAGGCGATAATCAACTCGCCTTTCGGCCAGGGGCGAGTCAGGGCGTTCGCCAGCGTTGAAGAACTCAGGCCATGCCGTCGCGACTCTGCCGCCAGCGATGTTCCACGTTTACGTAATCCGGCAACAATATCTGCGGGATGCCAGTCGATGAACTTATCCATAAATTCTCCTGGTGATAAAGATCCAGATCGTCCCACATGGGCGATAAGGACACTATACCCGCGTACTATGTAAGGTTCTAACAAGTTCTGTTAAAGCGCCGGAATATTCAGAATGTATCAAGATAGCTGGAAGTTAGGGTGGAAAATGGACTTTTACTGGAACTTTCCCGCGCATCGCGCGGGAAAGGAGAGGGGATTAATGATCGCGCTGGACCGCGATATGTGCCAGCCCAATCAAGGCTTCGCGCCACGGGGTGTCCGGGAGGATCTGCAGGGCAGCAATCGCTTTGTCGGCTTCTTCTTCAGCACGTTTCTGCGTCCATTCCAGCGAGCCACAGGTGGCCATCGTTTCCAGAACAGCATCCAGCAGATGGCGACCATTGCCTTGCTCGATCGCCCCGCGGATCATCGCCGCCTGATCGGGGGTACCGTGATGCATAGCATGCAACAACGGTAGCGTCGGTTTGCCTTCGTTCAGGTCATCGCCGACGTTTTTACCGAGCCGCTCTCCGTCGGAACTGTAGTCGAGTAAATCGTCGATCAGCTGGAAAGCGGTGCCGAGATAGCGACCATAATCCTGCAACGCGCGCTCTTCTTCCGCAGAGCAGTCGGCCAGCATTCCCGCACACTGCGAGGCGGCCTCAAACAGGCGCGCCGTCTTGCTGTAGATGACGCGCATGTAGTTCTCTTCAGTGATATCCGGATCGTTGACGTTCATCAACTGCAGCACTTCGCCTTCGGCAATGACGTTCACCGCCTCCGACATGACCTCGAGGATCTTCAGTGAGCCTAGCTGGGTCATCATCTGGAAAGCGCGGGTATAGATGAAATCGCCAACCAGCACGCTGGCGGCATTGCCGAACGCCGCATTGGCCGTGGCTTTGCCGCGACGCATATCAGACTCATCGACGACGTCGTCATGCAGCAGCGTGGCGGTATGAATAAATTCAATCAGCGCAGCAATAGTGACATGCGCGCTCCCTTGATAGCCCACCGCGCGCGCGGCAAGCACAGCAATCATCGGGCGAATGCGTTTGCCGCCGCCGCTGACGATGTAATAGCCTAACTGATTGATAAGCTGAACATCGGAGTTGAGTTGCTCAAGAATCGTCGCATTGACACCCGCCATATCTTGCGCGGTTAACTCATTGATTTTTTCTAAATTCATCGCAAAAGCCGGGCCAAATGTCCTGTTACCATGAATCCAGGTGGGATCACAGAAGGATTAAGACAGAATTAAAAGAAGATATGATTGTACTGAAAAATTGCCGTAGATAAACGTTGTCGTGAAAGTTGTGTTTTTTTTCTGCATTGATCGCTGATCGCTCTTGTCAAAGGCTCGCGTTTTGCGTAATATTCGCGCCCTATTGTGAATATTTATAGCGCACTCTGAATCACATAAAGAGGTGCGCGGAAGCGGAGTTTTATATGTACGCGGTTTTCCAAAGTGGTGGTAAACAACACCGAGTAAGCGAAGGTCAGACCGTTCGCCTGGAAAAGCTGGACATCGCAACTGGCGAAGCTGTTGAATTCGCTGAAGTGCTGATGATCGCAAACGGTGAAGAAATCAAGATCGGCGTTCCTTTCGTTGAGGGCGGCGTAATCAAAGCTGAAGTTGTTGCTCACGGTCGTGGCGAGAAAGTTAAAATCGTTAAGTTTCGTCGTCGTAAACACTATCGTAAGCAGCAGGGCCATCGTCAGTGGTTCACTGATGTGAAAATCACTGGCATCAGCGCCTAAGACCTGAGGAGTAGATTTAAATGGCACATAAAAAGGCTGGCGGCTCGACTCGTAACGGTCGCGATTCAGAAGCTAAACGTCTGGGCGTAAAACGTTTCGGCGGTGAAGCAGTTCTGGCAGGTAGCATCATCGTTCGTCAACGTGGTACCAAATTCCACGCTGGCACCAACGTTGGTTGCGGCCGTGACCACACTCTGTTCGCTTTGACTGACGGTAAAGTCAAGTTCGAAGTTAAAGGCCCGAAAAACCGTAAATTCATCAGCATCGTTGCTGAATAAGTTTTTCGCGTCCCGGTAACGGATGAAAGCCCCGCAACACGTTGCGGGGCTTTTTACATTCGTCTACTGGAAAATTTTGCAGGGAAACAGGCATGAAGCAGCAGGCTGGGATTGGCATTATTCTGGCGCTCACCACCGCGATGTGCTGGGGAGCGCTGCCGATTGCAATGAAGCAGGTTCTCGAGGTGATGGCGCCGCCTACGGTGGTGTTTTATCGCTTTCTGATGGCAAGTATTGGGCTTGGCGCGATCCTCGCGATCAAAGGCAAACTGCCGCCGCTGCGAATTTTTCGTAAGCCGCGCTGGCTGGTCTTATTAGCCATTGCCACCGGTGGCCTGTTCGGTAACTTCATTCTGTTCAGTTCTTCCCTGCAATATCTCAGCCCCACAGCTTCTCAGGTCATCGGCCAGCTATCGCCGGTGGGCATGATGGTGGCAAGCGTCGTGATACTGAAAGAGCGCATGCGCGGTACCCAGGTGGTGGGCGCGTTGATGTTGCTCAGCGGGCTGGTGATGTTTTTCAACACCAGCCTGATTGAAATCTTTACCCGCCTGACGGATTACACATGGGGGGTAATTTTCGGCGTTGCTGCTGCAACGGTGTGGGTAAGCTATGGCGTCGCGCAAAAGGTGTTATTGCGCCGTCTGGCATCACAGCAGATACTATTTTTGCTGTACACTTTATGTACGATTGCATTACTGCCGCTCGCTAAGCCCGGGGTGATATCCCAGCTAAGCGACTGGCAACTGGCATGCCTGATTTTTTGCGGGCTAAATACCCTGGTCGGCTACGGGGCGCTGGCGGAAGCCATGGCGCGCTGGCAGGCGGCGCAGGTCAGCGCGTTAATCACCTTGACGCCACTGTTTACGCTACTGTTTTCTGATTTATTATCAATGGCCTGGCCCGATGTTTTCGCCAGACCGATGTTAAACCTGATTGGTTATCTCGGTGCGTTTGTCGTGGTTGCGGGCGCGATGTATTCCGCCATCGGCCATCGTCTTTGGGGGCGTTGGCGTAAGCGAGAGGCGGTAGTACCGCTGCCCCGCTCAGGCGAATGATTTACGGAGAGTAAAATGAAGTTTGTAGATGAAGCAACGATCCTGGTCGTAGCAGGTGACGGCGGCAATGGTTGCGTAAGCTTCCGCCGCGAAAAGTATATTCCGAAAGGCGGTCCGGACGGCGGCGATGGCGGTGACGGCGGCGATGTCTGGCTGGAAGCGGACGAGAACCTGAACACCCTGATCGACTACCGTTTTGAAAAATCGTTCCGCGCCGAACGCGGGCAGAATGGCCAGAGCCGCGACTGTACCGGTAAGCGTGGTAAAGACGTGACGGTGAAAGTGCCGGTCGGGACCCGGGTTATCGACCAGGGCACCGGCGAGACCATGGGCGACATGACCAAACACGGTCAGCGTCTGATGGTGGCGAAAGGTGGCTGGCACGGTCTGGGCAACACCCGTTTCAAATCATCCGTTAACCGTACCCCGCGTCAGAAGACCATGGGTACCCCGGGTGATAAACGCGACCTGCAGCTGGAGCTGATGCTGCTGGCCGATGTCGGGATGCTGGGGATGCCGAACGCCGGCAAATCCACCTTCATCCGCGCGGTCTCCGCCGCCAAGCCGAAAGTGGCTGACTATCCGTTTACCACCCTGGTGCCGAGCCTGGGCGTGGTGCGTATGGACAACGAGAAGAGCTTCGTGGTCGCCGATATCCCGGGGCTGATTGAAGGCGCAGCGGAAGGTGCAGGCCTTGGTATCCGCTTCCTCAAGCACCTTGAGCGCTGCCGTGTGCTGCTGCATCTCATCGACATCGAGCCTATCGATGGTTCCGATCCGGTTGAGAATGCCCGCATTATCATTGGCGAGCTGGAGAAATACAGCGAGAAGCTGGCCTCCAAGCCACGCTGGTTAGTCTTTAACAAGATTGACCTGATGGACAAAGCGGAAGCCGAAGCCAAAGCGAAGGCGATTGCCGAAGCGCTGGGTTGGGAAGATAAATTCTACCTGATCTCAGCGGCCAGCCAGCAGGGCGTGAAAGAGCTGTGCTGGGACGTGATGACCTTTATCATCGAAAACCCGATCGTGCATGTGGAAGAAGAGCAGAAGCCGGAGAAAGTCGAGTTCATGTGGGACGACTATCACCGTCAGCAGCTTGAAGAAGCCGAAGTCGAAGTGGAAGATGACGAAGACTGGGATGACGACTGGGACGAAGACGACGAAGAAGGCGTCGAATTTATCTACAAACGCTAATCCTGACTTCGCTGGATCAAAAAGGGCCGCATCTGATGCGGCCCTTTTGTTTTAGTTGTTCTGGTACAAATCTTTATACAAGCGGCTTTCAAAGCGGACCAGCGGGATGCGGCGATTACGCTGGTCGGCGGGTTCCACGGCGTAACCGGAGAGATATTGCACGAAGGCCACCTTTTGTCCGCTGGCGGTAGTGATAAAGCCTGCAAGGTTATAAACCCCCTGCAACGAACCTGTTTTCGCCGAGACTTTGCCATCCACGCCCGCCTGGTGGAGACCGGCGCGGTATTGCAGCGACCCGTCGTGGCCCGCCAGCGGCAGCATGGAGATGAAGTTGAGCTCGGTATCGTGCTGGGCGATATACTGCAGCACCTGCATCATGGTCGCCGGGGCGATCAGGTTGTGTCGCGACAAGCCAGAGCCGTCGGCGATGATCGTGTTGCCGAGATCGACCCCAGCCTGTTGACGCAGGATCTGGCGTACGGCATCGGATCCTGCCCGCCAGGTGCCTGGTACGCCGAAACGGGCGTGGCCGATGGTGCGAAAGACCGTATCCGCAATCATGTTGTCTGATTTCTTCAGCATGATCCTCAGCAGATCGTGCAGAGGAGCCGACTGGGTGGTGGCTAATACCGTTCCGGGGTCATTGGCCAGCGTCTGGCGCAGCAGCGTGCCGCTATAGGTGATCCCTGCCTGGGTCAGTTCAGCTTTGAGGATCGCCCCGGCGTAGCTGGCGCCATCCTGAATGGCGAAGGCCAGCGGCAGTGGTTCGCTACGCTGCGGCAGGCAGCCGGTGAGGGTATAGCGGTTGAGATCGCCCGGCACCACGTCGAGTTCGCAGTACTGCGCTTCTGCTGAGCCGCGCGCCAGCGTTCGCACCTGGCTGAACATGGTGACCGGATAATAGGACGCAACGCGAATGAAGGCGAGATCGCCCGGTTTCTGCGCGCTATACAGCGAGACAGAGAAGCAGTTACGGTCGACAATCGCCGCCGCCGGCGGAGCGCTGAAGCACTGCGTCAGGTCGTTCCACGGCCAGCCCGGCGCTTTGTCATGGCTGGCGAAGACCGAGGTATCGATAAGCACATTGCCTTCGATACGCTGCACGCCGGCTTTTTTCAGCGTCGCCACCATATTGCGAATATCCTGCCGTTTGAGCGTCGGATCGCCGCCGAAGCGGGCAATCAGGTCGCCTTTCAGCACGCCGCCGTCAAGGGAGCCTTTGGTTTCCAGCGTGGTGGTAAAGCGGAAATCGGGCCCCAGCTGCAGCAGAGCCGCCAGCGCGGTGATAACCTTTTGCGTACTGGCCGGGAGCGCCATTTGCTGGCTGTGATAGTCGATTTCCGGCGTCGATGCGCCGACCTTTTGCGCCATAAAGGCAAGGTTCGCACCGGCGGGAAGCTGGTTGATGTACTCGTCAATATTCGCCGCCTGAGCGCTAAGCGCTATACCGGCAGTCAATCCGATGATAAATCTGGGAAATCGCATAATCTCGCGCTAACAACCTGAAGCCAGGCCGTCATACTACGGTGCAACGCCCAGTAAAGTAAACGATGACCCATAATGAACTTCGGGGTAAAATACCTATCAAATGAAAAATTGCTGCTGACCTGGGGAGTGTTTCCCGGGTCGGTTTCTTTTTGCTCGTGTCCTGCCTGTGGGCAGGACAGGTGGCGGGGCGGGACTATCCGTTCCCTGAAGGAATGATAAAGAGGTATAACTAATGCAAGCGATTCCGATGACCTTACGTGGCGCTGAGAAACTGCGCGAAGAACTGGATTATCTGAAGTCTGTGCGTCGTCCTGAAATCATTGCCGCTATTGCTGACGCTCGTGAGCACGGCGATCTGAAAGAGAATGCTGAGTATCATGCCGCGCGTGAGCAGCAGGGCTTCTGCGAAGGGCGAATCAAAGATATCGAAGCGAAGCTGTCCAATGCCCAGGTGATTGATATCACCAAAATGCCGAACAATGGCCGGGTGATTTTTGGTTCAACCGTCAGCGTGCTGAACCTCGATACCGACGAGGAACAGACCTACCGCATCGTGGGCGATGATGAAGCGGATTTTAAGCAGAATCTGATCTCCGTGAACTCACCGATCGCGCGTGGTCTGATCGGCAAAGAGCAGGATGATGTCGTGACTATCCGTACCCCGGGTGGTGAAGTGGAATACGAAATTACTAAGGTTGAATACCTGTAAGGCGTATTTCCCGCTACGATGTTTATAGATTGTAAAGAAAGGAAAAAGGCCGCATAGCGGCCTTTTATCAACGTCAGGAGCATGGCATTTTGCTCGCCTGGCCGCAGAAATCCCTCGTTTTACACAAAGTTGTGTCGAGATTCAGGATATTCTTAGCGTGGCAGCGAGATCTTACGCTCTGGCGTTGGGCGGTACAGAACCAGCGTTTTACCGATGACCTGTACATTACAGGCGCCGGTTTCACGCACGATGGCTTCCACGATCAAGGCTTTAGTTTCGCGATCTTCTGAGGCGATCTTCACCTTGATGAGCTCATGGTGCCCTAACGCTTGTTCGATCTCGGCCAGTACCCCTTCGGTCAAACCATTATTGCCAAGCATAACTACTGGCTTGAGCGGATGTGCCAGACCTTTCAGGTGCTGTTTTTGTTTAGTACTCAGATTCATCGTATTTTTTTGCTTACGTTGGGATTGAAAACGGGTCATTCTACCGCCATCTCCCATATATCGCCAAACTACCGCGTCGATTTTTACGCAGTAAAGTACGATGAACCCGAACGGGAATGTTAAATGACAGGTAAAAAGCGTTCTGCCAGCTCAAGCCGCTGGCTTCAGGAACACTTTAGCGATAAATATGTTCAACAGGCACAGAAAAAGGGGTTACGTTCCCGTGCCTGGTTTAAACTTGATGAAATACAGCAAAGTGACAAAATTTTTAAGCCGGGGATGACGATAGTTGACCTCGGTGCTGCTCCCGGTGGCTGGTCGCAGTATGCGGTCACGCAGATCGGCAACAGCGGCCGCATCATTGCTTGCGATCTTTTACCAATGGATCCAATCGTTGGTGTGGACTTCCTTCAGGGCGATTTTCGTGATGAATTAGTCCTGAAAGCGTTACTTGAGCGAGTGGGCGACAGTAAAGTCCAAGTTGTCATGTCCGATATGGCGCCGAATATGTGCGGAACACCGGCGGTGGATATTCCCCGGGCTATGTATCTGGTAGAACTGGCGCTTGAAATGTCTCGTGATGTATTAGCGCCAGGTGGTAGTTTTGTAGTGAAGGTGTTCCAGGGCGAAGGCTTCGATGAGTATCTTCGAGAAATTCGCTCCCTGTTTACGAAGGTCAAAGTTCGTAAGCCGGACTCTTCCCGCGCTCGTTCGCGTGAAGTGTATATTGTAGCGACCGGGCGTAAACCATAACCGGCAGATTTCAAACGAAAGTTTGAATGAAACTGGATATAGAGTATCCTGACGCTGTTTTTAACACAGTTGTAATAAGAGGTTAATCCCTTGAGTGACATGGCGAAAAACCTAATACTCTGGCTGGTCATTGCCGTTGTGCTGATGTCAGTATTCCAGAGCTTTGGGCCCAGCGAGTCGAATGGCCGCAAGGTGGATTATTCTACCTTCCTGCAAGAGGTCAATCAGGACCAGGTTCGCGAAGCGCGTATCAACGGACGTGAGATCAACGTTACCAAGAAAGATAGTAACCGTTACACGACTTACATTCCGGTTAACGATCCGAAGCTGCTCGATAACCTGTTGACTAAAAACGTCAAAGTTATTGGCGAACCACCAGAAGAGCCAAGCCTGCTGGCTTCCATCTTCATCTCCTGGTTCCCAATGCTGCTGTTGATCGGCGTCTGGATCTTCTTTATGCGGCAAATGCAGGGCGGCGGCGGGAAGGGCGCGATGTCCTTCGGCAAAAGCAAAGCCCGTATGCTGACGGAAGACCAGATCAAAACGACTTTTGCCGACGTTGCCGGGTGTGACGAAGCGAAAGAGGAAGTCGGTGAGCTGGTGGAATACCTGCGTGAGCCGAGCCGCTTCCAGAAACTGGGCGGTAAGATCCCGAAAGGCGTCCTGATGGTCGGCCCCCCGGGTACCGGTAAAACGCTGCTGGCGAAAGCGATCGCTGGCGAAGCGAAGGTGCCGTTCTTCACAATTTCCGGTTCTGATTTCGTCGAAATGTTCGTCGGTGTCGGTGCATCTCGTGTGCGTGACATGTTCGAACAGGCCAAGAAAGCAGCGCCTTGCATCATCTTCATCGATGAAATCGACGCCGTCGGCCGCCAGCGTGGCGCGGGCCTTGGCGGTGGTCACGATGAACGTGAGCAGACCCTGAACCAGATGCTGGTTGAAATGGACGGCTTCGAAGGTAACGAAGGTATCATTGTTATCGCGGCGACTAACCGTCCGGACGTTCTTGACCCGGCGCTGCTGCGTCCAGGCCGTTTCGACCGCCAGGTTGTTGTTGGTCTGCCGGATGTTCGCGGTCGTGAACAGATCCTGAAAGTGCATATGCGTCGCGTACCGCTGGCGCCGGATATCGACGCGGCGATCATTGCGCGCGGTACCCCGGGCTTCTCCGGTGCGGACCTGGCGAACCTGGTCAACGAAGCGGCGCTGTTTGCTGCTCGCGGCAACAAACGCGTTGTGTCGATGGTTGAGTTCGAAAAAGCGAAAGACAAAATCATGATGGGTGCGGAACGTCGCTCCATGGTGATGACGGAAGCGCAGAAAGAATCGACCGCTTACCACGAAGCGGGCCACGCCATTATCGGCCGTCTGGTACCGGAACACGATCCGGTCCATAAAGTGACGATTATCCCGCGCGGTCGTGCGCTGGGTGTGACCTTCTTCCTGCCGGAAGGCGATGCGATCAGCGCCAGCCGTCAGAAACTGGAAAGCCAGATCTCCACGCTGTACGGCGGTCGTCTTGCGGAAGAGATTATCTACGGTCCGGAACATGTTTCTACCGGTGCGTCCAACGATATTAAAGTGGCGACAAACCTGGCGCGTAACATGGTGACTCAGTGGGGCTTCTCCGACAAACTCGGTCCGCTGCTGTATGCGGAAGAAGAGGGCGAAGTCTTCCTCGGCCGTAGCGTAGCGAAAGCGAAGCATATGTCTGATGAAACCGCGCGTATCATCGACCAGGAAGTGAAATCGCTGATTGAGCGTAACTACGGTCGTGCTCGTCAACTGCTGAACGACAACATGGACATCCTGCACGCGATGAAAGATGCGCTCATGAAATATGAGACCATCGATGCGCCGCAGATTGACGACCTGATGGCTCGTCGCGATGTTCGTCCGCCAGCGGGTTGGGAAGAATCTGGTTCTTCGAACAACTCTGACAACAATGGTACGCCTCGTGCGCCGCGCCCGGTTGATGAACCGCGTACGCCGAACCCGGGCAACACCATGTCAGAGCAGCTGGGCGACAAGTAAGCTACCGCTGTTGATGTCTTGTTTTAACCTTAAAACCCCGGGGCGCCCGCTCCGGGGTTTTTCTTTTTTAACCTCTTCAGTCTCAGGGATTTTGTGATGAAACTTGTAGCCCAGGGCTCAACCCTCGATCTCTCTCATCCCCATGTGATGGGCATTCTTAATGTGACGCCCGACTCTTTCTCCGATGGCGGTGCCCACAACTCGCTGGTTGAGGCGGTGAAGCATGCCAACCTGATGATTAACGCCGGGGCGACCATCATTGATATCGGCGGTGAATCGACGCGGCCAGGGGCGGCTGAAGTGAGCGTAGAAGAGGAACTCGCACGGGTGATCCCGGTCGTCGAAGCGATCGCTCAGCGCTTTGAAGTGTGGATCTCGGTGGATACCTCCAAACCGGAGGTTATCCTCGAATCGGCCCGGGCAGGGGCGCATATCATTAACGATATTCGCTCTCTGACCGAGCCTGGCGCGCTGCAGGCAGCCGCGGAAACCGGGCTGCCGGTGTGTCTGATGCATATGCAGGGTCAGCCGAAAACCATGCAGGAGGCGCCGAAATATGAGGATGTCTTCGCCGATGTCGAGCGCTTTTTTACAGAACATATTGTGCGCTGCGAGCAGGCGGGGATCGCAAAAGAAAAATTGCTGCTCGACCCAGGATTCGGTTTCGGTAAAAATCTCTCCCATAATTATCAACTGCTGGCCAGACTGGGGGAGTTTCACCACTTTGGGCTGCCTCTGCTGGTCGGTATGTCGCGTAAGTCGATGGTAGGTCAGTTGCTGAACGTCGGGCCGTCAGAACGGCTGAACGGCAGCCTGGCGTGTGCCGTCATTGCAGCAATGCAGGGCGCGCAGATAATCCGCGTCCATGATGTCAAAGAAACGGTAGAAGCGCTGCGCGTGGTGGAAGCCACCCTCGCCGCTAAGGGAAAAAAACGTTATGAGTAACCGCAAGTATTTTGGCACCGATGGTATTCGTGGCCGCGTCGGCGATGCGCCGATCACTCCGGAGTTTGTGCTTAAGCTGGGCTGGGCGGCAGGGAAAGTGTTAGCGCGCCACGGCTCGCGTAAAATTATCATCGGCAAGGATACCCGTATTTCGGGCTACATGTTGGAGTCGGCGCTGGAAGCTGGGCTGGCGGCAGCGGGGCTCTCTGCGTCGTTCACCGGACCCATGCCGACACCGGCTATCGCCTACCTGACGCGCGCATTCCGCGCCGAGGCGGGGATCGTTATCTCGGCTTCGCATAACCCTTTCTACGACAACGGTATTAAATTCTTCTCCATTGAGGGCACCAAGCTGCCAGACGATGTGGAAGAGGCGATTGAAGCCGAAATGGAGAAGGAGCTTACCTGCGTGGATTCGGCAGAACTGGGCAAAGCCAGCCGTATCGTCGATGCCGCCGGGCGCTACATTGAATTTTGTAAAGGCACCTTTCCCAACGAACTGAGCCTCTCCACGCTGAAAGTGGTGGTGGATTGCGCGCACGGCGCGACCTATCACATTGCCCCCAATGTCTTCCGCGAGCTGGGAGCCCAGGTTATCGCGATGGGCTGCGAGCCAGACGGCCTCAACATCAACGAAGAGGTCGGCGCCACCGACGTGCGTGCGCTGCAGGCGCGCGTGCTGGCGGAGAAAGCCGATCTGGGCATTGCCTACGATGGCGATGGCGATCGGGTGATCATGGTTGACCATGAAGGTAATAAAGTCGATGGCGACCAGATCCTCTACATCATCGCCCGGGAAGGACTGCGTCAGGGGCAGCTGCGCGGCGGCGCCGTCGGCACGCTGATGAGCAATATGGGACTGGAGCTGGCGCTCAAGCAGTTAGGTATTCCATTTGCCCGCGCGAAGGTCGGTGACCGCTATGTGCTCGAGATGCTGCAGGAAAAAGGCTGGCGCATTGGTGCGGAAAACTCCGGCCACGTGATCCTGCTGGATAAAACCACCACCGGCGATGGCATCGTCGCCAGTCTGCAGGTGGTCGCGGCGATGGTACGCAACCATATGAGCCTGCATGACCTCTGCAGCGGTATGAAGATGTTCCCTCAACTGCTGGTGAATGTGCGGTTTACCGAAGGCAGCGGTAACCCACTGGAGAACGAGCATGTCAAAGCGGTGACCGCAGAAGTGGAAGCGGCGTTAGGGAAACGCGGCCGTGTCCTGCTGCGTAAATCCGGAACGGAGCCGCTGATCCGCGTCATGGTGGAAGGCGAGCATGAAGATCAGGTGCACGAGTTCGCGCATCGCATCGCCGAAGCGGTAAAAAGCGTCTAAGCTTTCCGGCTAAGTGGTTAAAAAGGCGGCGCTTGCCGCCTTTTTTATGATAGAAAACCGACTTTTTGCTGTTTTTTTCTGCAGTTGATACAATGTGTCGAAATTGCCCTTGCGAAGGTCATTCGCTTTGGTTAGTATTCACACCCGCTTCAGTGGGAAACGTTAAAACGTCCCGCTTTATTGGTCGAAGCACTTGGTATGCGGCAAATCCGCAAGGAACAGGTTGATTATGTACGAAGCTCTTTTGGTAGTTTTCCTTATTGTAGCGATTGGCCTTGTTGGTCTGGTTATGCTGCAGCAAGGTAAAGGCGCTGATATGGGAGCCTCCTTCGGTGCAGGCGCTTCCGGCACACTGTTTGGGTCCAGCGGTTCTGGTAACTTCATGACCCGTATGACCGGCATCCTGGCTGCGCTGTTCTTCATCATCAGTCTGGCGCTGGGTAATATCAACAGCAACAAGACCAGTAAAGGAAGTGAGTGGGATAACCTGAGCGCGCCGAAAACGGAGCAAACTCAGCCAACTGCACCGGCTCAGCCGAGCAGCGACATCCCGCACTAAGTATTCTGTACCGAGGTGGTGGAATTGGTAGACACGCTACCTTGAGGTGGTAGTGCCCTAACGGGCTTGTGGGTTCGAGTCCCATCCTCGGTACCAATATTCCAGAAAAAAGACGCTGAAAAGCGTCTTTTTTTGTTTTTGTCCCCACCGGCCATTTATTTATAAACATCTCTTTGCTGGTTCCCTCCTTTTACTGTCGTTAAAGTCGCCTCGTCAAATTAACAGAGGTGAAGTGACATAATGAACAAGATCGGGTTGCTTATCGTCGCCGGCGTGCTCGGTTTAGCAGGGTGCAGTTCAACATCGCCCTCCCAAACGGTGGAGACGATTAATGCGCTAACGGTACCGGTATCGCACAGTGAGCCTGGGGCTACAGCGAATAATGCCCAGGCGGTGACGCGCTATTTCCAGGACAATACGGCACTGATTGGTCGCCTTAACCATTCGTTGAAAAATCATTATTTGCAGGATGTGGAGCGCCGCGATGTGTTTGACAGACATAGTGAGGCGTACCAGGTGTATGGCGCCCTGACCCGTCTGGAGCAGATGGCGTCCATGAATGACGTTTACCGGAAAGAGAATAATGTTGCTGGTCTGCAGGAGATCAACCGCGTGCTGAAAAGCGTGCCGTTGGCCAGCTGAGAGAAGGCAGGGACTGCCGGACGGCAATCCCTGTGTAAGGATTAAAAGCGGAAGTTAACCCCGGCATAGGCCCCGTCGGCCAGGGTGTTGTCACGATGGCCATCTTTCCCGGCGATATCGATATAACGATAGCCTGCTTCGATATTCAGAGACGGGAGCACGTTAATACGTAATCCGGCATTGGCCTCCACATAATCATCGACGCCGCTGGACATTGAGTCGGGTGAGTAATAGCCCTCACCGAAGAGCGTGAAGTACTGGCCGAGGGGGAGTTCTGCTCCGCCACCTGCAGCAATGGCGTAACCTTCATCCCCATCGTTGGGGTTCAGATAGACACCTTTACCGCCCAGCGTCATCAGAAAAGGCCCAAGGTTAAAGTTGTAGCCCATTCCCAGTCCTACGCTATCCCCGTCGTTGTCGCTGTGGACCCACTGGGTATTGAACGTCATACCCGGTTCCCCGGCGCCAAAGCTGGCGGAGAGATTGGTGAACTCGGCACCGGCTTCACCATGCAGGTTAACGGATGCGCAGACGGCGCTGCTGGCCCCCAGGGCGATCATCACGGCAACCAATTTTGGAGTAATAGACTTCATTGTGGAATTCCTTCAGATAAAAAAAAGCCCGATACGGGCGTTCGGGCAAAATTAACGGGTTCTTGGATCTCATCGTTATGGTCGCTGCAGACGACAGGCGAGGGGGTCAACTCCCGCTACCGCTGCTAACGCCTGGCCGATTTCCGGTGGCATATCCTGAGCCGGTGCAGGCCCGGCGGTTAACGCCGTGAGTGGCTGCCTGCTGGTCGAGCCCAGGGACATGTTGTCCGCCGGTAAATTCAGATGCTCAGCATAAAATTTTTCTTTTTTTACCGTTAGCGTTTATTGATTTAAATTTAAACATTTTCAACAGTGAGGTGAATAACAACAAATAAAGGTGACTGGTGCGGTCAAAATTTTTCAGGAAGTGAGGCGATGCTTTGCAAATAACCGCCGCGGGCAAAGGCAATATAACCGCCTTTCTTTAATGCTGACAAGACATTGAGAATACTGCTGCGCGACAGATGGGTCCTGTCCTGAATATATTCAAGAATAGACACGCGCTGCCGGGTCTCTTCGGTTAATAGCATCATTTCCAGTAGATGGTTACGGATAACCGAATAGGTTCGCTGTTGCAGGACCAGATCGTCACGATATACCAGGTACGAAGTATGATAGGCCAGCAGGCTGGTCACCTCCTCCCACAGGTTATGCTGGCGAAAGAGTGCGGAGGCCAGGTCAGAGTCGATCCGTAGCAGCTCGGATGAGACCTCCGCCCGCAGGCTATGGCTACGGCTGGGCTGTAGCATTTCCGCCACGCCGAAAAGGTGCGGCTCATAGACGGTTACCATCAATAGCTTGTCGGAATTACGGATAATCGACAGTTCGCCTTTTTTAAAAATAAAGAGCTGAGTTTTGCCTTTATATTCCCATGTCAGTCTTTTTCTGGCGATCGCGTTAACGGGCGTGGCGTGCGGCTCAAGCACATCGATCAGTCGGTCAATGGCCTTTTGCGGCCTGATCGGTGGTTTAATATTCATGATGTTTATCACCAGATATGAATTAATCAATTGAGGTTATTATAGTCAACAATTTTGCTGGTCGGGCGATAAGGAAAAAATGCGTCCTGGCGATTTTTTTTGATGTTGGTGGGTAACAAAAAATAAAAAGCCGGCGGAAAGCCGCCGGCGGAGAGCAAACATCGTCAGGCGATTATTTGCCTTTGTTTTCCAGATTCTCAACCTGCGGTAAACCGGTTGCTGAGGAGGCGCTCAGCAGGCCAGACTGGGCATAGCCAAACAGCTTCTCGCGGGTATCGGTGATATCCAGATTACGCATGGTCAGCTGACCGATACGGTCTTCGGCGGTAAACATAGAATCGCCTTTTTCCATGGTCAGACGCTCTGCTTTATAGGTCAGGTTGTCTGAAACGGTATTGAGGATCGAGTAGTCGTTACCGCGACGCAGTTCGAGGGTGACTTCACCGGTGATCTGGCTGGCAACCCAGCGTTGCAGTGAATCACGCAGCATCAGCGCCTGGGAATCGAACCAGCGTCCCTGATACAGCAGGCGGCCCAGCTGACGACCGTGGGCGTGGTATTGCTCGATAGTATCTTCGTTATGGATACCGGTCAGCAGACGCTCATAGGCGATATGCAGCAGCGCCATCCCCGGGGCTTCATAAATGCCGCGGCTTTTCGCTTCGATAATGCGGTTTTCAATCTGATCGCTCATGCCCAGACCGTGGCGACCACCGATACGGTTGGCTTCCAGCATCATTTCGACGTCATCGGCGAAGGTTTTGCCATTCAGCGCCACCGGATGGCCTTGCTCAAAGCGTACAGTCACCTCTTCCGCAGGGATCTTCACGGTTTCGTCCCAGAACTTCACGCCCATAATCGGGTTGACGATCTTGACGCTGGAGTTCAGGAATTCGAGGTCTTTCGCTTCGTGGGTCGCGCCGAGCATGTTGGAGTCGGTGGAATAGGCTTTTTCAACTGACATCTTGTAATCAAAGCCGCAGGCGATCATAAATTCGGACATTTCGTGACGGCCGCCGAGTTCATCAATAAAGTCGCTGTCCAGCCACGGCTTGTAAATCTGCAGTTCAGCATTGGTCAGCAGGCCGTAACGATAGAAACGTTCGATATCGTTGCCTTTATAGGTGCTGCCATCGCCCCAGATGTTGACGCCATCTTCTTTCATTGCCGCCACCAGCATGGTGCCGGTGACCGCGCGGCCCAGCGGCGTGGTATTGAAGTAGGTCAACCCACCGGTGGTGTTATGGAATGCGCCACACTGAATCGCCGCGATCCCTTCTGCGACCAGCTGTTTGCGGCAGTCGATCAGACGGGCACCTTCGGCGCCATACTCTTTCGCGCGGCGCGGAATAGCATCGTAGTCGTCTTCGTCCGGTTGACCCAGGTTAGCGGTATATGCATAAGGCACGGCGCCTTTTTTGCGCATCCATAACAGCGCGGCGCTGGTATCCAGTCCACCAGAGAAAGCGATACCAATACGTTGACCAACCGGGAGATGCTTGAGAATCGTCGTCATAAAATAAAACCCTGCTCGATAGACTGTGGTGAGTTCGACTCAACAACCTTAACTGCATTTTTATGCATTAATTGTGAGTATTCATTTAACCATCTTTTACTGGCGACAGGAAGGGCTTCATCATCTTTTTGCTAAAAAAGCCTGAAATACCAGCACAAACGGCAATCGGGGGCGATAAAATGCATGTTGACAAAATATACTAATTGCCGATACAATTCACCCCGATTTTATGTCCCGTCTTCGGTACCAAATCCCAGCAGTATTTGCGTCTTTTACTCAATAAGAGTAAAATATGCCACGTTTCAGGCGCGGGGTGGAGCAGCCTGGTAGCTCGTCGGGCTCATAACCCGAAGGTCGTCGGT
>NZ_PIBN01000025.1:0-51072 GCF_002806655.1 Klebsiella sp. K-Nf6
TTTTGCACGGACGCTGCCTCGGCCCGACCCGAAGCCTGCAGGGATAAGTCGAAGGGACCGCGCAGCGGCGATTTTGCTGGCCGGAGCCCGGGGGTACAGGGGGCGGCGGCGACTGGCCGCCCCCTGTGCGCTCCCGGCGCCATGAGTGACATAACGCAGACGATTAACCGGGAGCGCAAACTACGCTGAAGCCACAGATAACATAAACAACCACACTGCAGTGCTTCCCCTCACCCTGGCCCTCTCCCGGAGGGAGAGGGAACCGTCCGGCTGGCCGCGCAAGCGCAGCGCCGCCGGGCGATGGCATCAGGCTTGGAGCCGCATCTATGCCGGGTGGCGGCTTGCGCCTGACCCGGCCTACAACCCCTACCATTCGAATCAATCGCGGTTTTTGTAGCCCGGACAAGGCGCGCCAGGCGCCGCCTCCGGGAGTTCAACGGCGATGACGTTACTTCTGCGTTTTGGCGAATTCGTCTTTGGCTTTCTGCAACTGCTGCTGGAAGGCCGGGTTGGTGTGCAGCGTAGCGACCACTGCGGAGCCGACGATGCGCGCCGCATCGACATCGCTCTGCCAGTGATAGCCGCAGATCACCCGGCTCTCGCCGAGCTCATAGCCGCGCTTCAAAATTTCGTTTTGCCGTTGCGGGTTGATCTCCGCCAGCACCAGGGCGGTGGCCCAGCCGATAGAGGTATGCCCGGACGGGTAAGAGCCGTTTTTCGACAGCTTGTCCTGCTCGGTGGTGTTGCAGGTGGAGACGCCATAGAACGCAAACGGACGAATGCGCATGTATTTCTCTTTCGCCCCGCGGGTCGCCAGATCGCCGGCGTCTTCAATCATATTGGTCAGCAGTTTGTGGAGCTGAGGCGCGTCTTTCTCGGTGATTGGGGAGCCAAAGGCGCTGGAGAAGGCGTTAGCCACGCCGCCCGCGCTGAGGTTGGCATCCTCTGCCGCCAGCTTCCCGCGCTCGGTATTGCGCAGCAGACGCCCCTGCTCATACATCGCCTGATCGTTTAAGAACGCGATACTGCCCACCGCCGGTGGCGGCGGCAACAGCGCCAGGCTGTCGATGGCCTGGGCGTTGGTCAGATAGTAGAGATCGGGCTTGGTGGTGACATCGTTCCCGGGGGGAACCAGAGCAAAGGCGCTAACGGAGAAGAAACTGGCCAGGCAAAGGGCAAGAACACGCTTTTTCATTAGAATTTCCTTACGTCATAATCAGTCCAGAGAAGACAGCGCTGTGTTGTCACATTTCTGTCATCTTTAAGTAAAAGTGAAAATGGTCGGGAAAAAATTGTCGCATCTCGCAAAAACGGCTTTTTGTCTGCTTAATGAGCAACCATACGCGATTTCAGACTGTCGTACTTACCACCCTGACGTTTGGGCGCTAACATAGCGGGATTGCAATGACAGGAGATGTCCATGAGCGAGCAAGCCATTCGTTTAACGCAATACAGCCACGGAGCCGGTTGTGGTTGTAAAATTTCCCCGAAGGTGCTGGAAACCATCCTGCATAGCGAGCAGGCGAAGTTTGTCGACCCGAACCTGCTTGTCGGCAACGAAACCAGCGATGATGCTGCCGTCTATGATCTTGGTAACGGCACGTCAATCGTCAGCACCACCGATTTCTTTATGCCGATTGTCGATAATCCGTTCGACTTTGGCCGCATCGCTGCCACCAACGCCATCAGTGATATTTTCGCCATGGGTGGGAAACCGATTATGGCGATTGCTATTCTCGGCTGGCCGATCAACACCCTGGCGCCGGAAATTGCCCGTGAAGTGGTGGAAGGCGGGCGCTTTGCCTGCCAGCAGGCCGGGATCGCACTGGCGGGTGGCCACTCCATTGACGCTCCGGAACCGATCTTCGGTCTGGCGGTCACCGGCGTGGTGCCCACCGAGCGCATCAAGAAAAACAGCACCGCGCAGGCGGGCTGCAAACTGTATCTCACTAAACCGCTGGGCATTGGCGTACTGACCACTGCGGAGAAAAAATCGCTGCTCAAGCCAGAGCATCAGGGACTGGCGACGGAGACCATGTGCCAGATGAACCTCGCCGGCGCTGCGTTTGCCGCCATCGACGGGGTGAAGGCGATGACCGACGTTACCGGCTTTGGTCTGCTTGGCCATCTCAGCGAGGTGTGCCGCGGGGCCGGCGTGCAGGCGCAGCTGCGCTATGCCGATATCCCGAAACTGCCGGGGGTGGAAGCCTATATCGCCGCCGGTGCAGTGCCGGGCGGCACCGGGCGCAACTTTGCCAGCTACGGCCATCTGATGGGTGAGATGCCGGCGGAGTGGCGTGACCTGCTGTGCGATCCGCAGACCTCTGGCGGCCTGCTGCTGGCGGTAACCCCGGAAGCGGAGGCGGAAGTACAGGCGGCCGCGGCGGAGTTCGGCATTAAGCTGGCCGCCATCGGCGAGCTGGTCACCGCCCGTGGCGGACGAGCCATGATCGAGATCCGTTGATTCGATGCGGTTGTTTATTGCAGAAAAACCGAGTCTCGGTCGGGCGATCGCCGATGTGTTGCCTAAACCGCACCGCAAAGGCGATGGCTATATTGAGTGCGGCAACGGGCAGGTGGTCACCTGGTGTATCGGCCACCTGCTGGAACAGGCGCAGCCGGACGTCTATGACAGCCGCTATGCCCGCTGGAATCTCACCGACCTGCCGATTGTGCCGGAGAAATGGCAGCTACAGCCCAAACCCTCGGTCACCAAACAGCTCAATGTGATCAAGCGCTTGCTCGGCGACGCCGAGCAAGTTATCCATGCCGGCGACCCGGACAGAGAAGGGCAGTTGCTGGTAGACGAAGTGCTCGATTACCTGCAGCTGGCGCCGGAGAAGCGTCAGCAGGTGCAGCGCTGTCTGATTAACGATCTCAATCCGCAGGCGGTGGAGCGGGCGATCAACCGCCTGCGCGCCAACAGCGAGTTCGTGCCGCTCTGCGTGTCGGCGCTGGCGCGGGCGCGCGCCGACTGGCTGTACGGCATCAATATGACCCGGGCCTACACCCTGCTGGGGCGTAACGCCGGCTATCAGGGGGTGCTCTCCGTAGGGCGGGTGCAGACCCCGGTACTTGGCCTGGTGGTACGCCGCGATGAAGAGATTGAAAACTTCGTCGCCAAAGATTTCTTCGACGTGAAGGCGCATATCGTCACGCCGCAGGAAGAGCGCTTTGTCGCCACCTGGGTGCCGAGCGAAGCCTGCGAACCTTACCAGGATGAAGAAGGGCGTCTGCTGCATCGTCCGCTGGCCGAGCACGTGGTTAAACGTATCGAAGGCCAGCCGGCGCTGGTGACCGCCTATAACGATAAGCGCGATTCCGAACCCGCACCGCTGCCGTTCTCGCTGTCGGCGCTGCAGATTGAGGCGGCCAAACGTTTCGGCTTCAGCGCGCAGAACGTGCTGGATATCTGCCAGAAGCTGTACGAAACCCATAAGCTCATTACCTACCCGCGTTCGGACAGCCGCTACCTGCCGGAAGAGCACTTCGCCGGCCGCCATGCGGTGCTGAATGCGATTGCTGTCCATGCGGCGGACCTGCTGCCGCAGCCAGTGATGGATCCGGAGATCCGCAACCGCTGCTGGGATGATAAAAAGGTCGATGCGCACCATGCGATTATCCCGACCGCCCGCAGCAGCCAGGTCAAGCTCACCGATAACGAAGCGAAGGTTTACCACCTGATCGCCCGGCAGTATCTGATGCAGTTCTGCCCGGACGCGGTGTTCCGCAAATGCCAGATTGACCTCGAGATCGCCAACGGTAAGTTTGTCGCCAAGGCGCGTTTTCTGGCAGAGGCTGGCTGGCGGACGCTGCTGGGCAGCAAAGAGCGCGATGAAGAGAACGACGGCACGCCGCTGCCGGTGGTGGCCAAAGACGATGAACTGCTGTGCGAGAAGGGCGAAGTGGTGGAGCGTCAGACGCAGCCGCCGCGCCACTTTACCGATGCCACGCTGCTGTCGGCGATGACCGGGATTGCCCGTTTCGTACAGGATAAAGATCTGAAGAAGATCCTCCGCGCCACCGACGGTCTCGGCACAGAAGCGACCCGCGCCGGGATTATCGAGCTACTGTTTAAGCGCGGTTTCCTGACCAAAAAGGGGCGTTATATCCACTCATCGGATGCTGGCCGGGCGCTGATTCACTCCCTGCCGGAGATGGCCGCGCGCCCGGATATGACCGCCCACTGGGAATCGGTCCTGACGCAGATCAGCGAAAAGCAGTGCCGCTATCAGGACTTTATGCAGCCGCTGGTGGGGACGCTGTTCCAGCTGATCGATCAGGCGCGGAGCACGCCAGTGCGTCAGTTCCGCGGCCTGGCCGCGCCAGCCGGGGCGAAAAAATCGTTCACTAAAGGTAAAGGCAAGCCGAAAGGGAAAAAAGCAGCAGACGATGCTGCGCCGCCGCCGCAGTAACCCGCCGGTGGTCGCGAGGATGTGAATCCCCGCGGCCACCGCTTCTCCGCCAGCCAGGTCAATGGTCTACACTAAACAGCCGGGCAGGGCTTGACGACTTTCCCCCCTGAATGCGCCTTCGCGCTTCCCGATATCATTGCTCATTTCTCTCACCGGCGATAAGGAGGACCCGTGAAATATATCGCTATTAGCCAACCGGGCGGCCCGGAGGTATTGCAGATCCGCGAAGGAGAAATCCCTGCTATTGGGGAGAATGAGGTGCTCATTGCGGTGAAAGCCGCCGGCGTCACCGGCTCAACCATGCGCGGCCGGACGGCGGCGGAGAAACAGGAGGTTGCCGAGGCCCATGCCTGTCTGGACAGTGGTCAGCATCTGGGGAAAGTGGTGATCACGATGACGTCGTGAGACGCATCCCGGCGGGCAGCCGCCGGGATGGAGTCAGGGGAGGTTAAATCACGCCCTGGGCCAGCATGGCATCCGCGACTTTCACGAAACCGGCGATATTCGCGCCGCGCACGTAGTTGGTCTGCTTCGCTTCGCCGCCGTACTGCACGCAAGCGTGGTGGATATCCAGCATGATGTGATGCAGACGGGCATCCACTTTTTCCGCTTTCCAGCCCATGCGCGCGGCGTTCTGCGCCATCTCCAGACCGGAAGTCGCCACGCCGCCGGCGTTGGCCGCTTTGCCCGGGGCAAACAGCACGCCAGCTTCCAGGAACAGGTCGGTTGCGGCGATGGTGGTCGGCATGTTGGCGCCTTCCGCCACGGCCTTGACGCCATTGGCAATCAGCTGGCGGGCGGCATCGACGTCCAGTTCATTCTGGGTCGCGCAAGGCAGGGCGATATCCACCGGCACTGACCACGGCTGCTGGCCTTCAAGATAGGTGAGGCCAAATTCGCGGGCGTAGTCGGCCACGCGGCCATGGGCACGCTCTTTAATGTCGATCAGGCGGGCCAGTTTTTCTTTGGTGAAGCCCGCTTCGTCAACGACGGTGCCGTTGGAGTCGGAGGCCGTGACCACCCGCGCGCCAAGCTCCATCGCTTTCTCAATGGCGTATTGCGCGACGTTGCCGGAGCCGGAAACCGCCACGCGAGCGCCTTCAAAGCCGAGGCCGTGACGTTTGAGCATCGCTTCGGTGAAGTAGATCAGACCGTAACCGGTGGCTTCCGGACGGATCAGGCTGCCGCCAAAGGAGAGGCCTTTACCGGTGAAGACGCAGGCGCTGTTGTTGGAGAGCTTGCGCATCATCCCGGCCATAAAGCCGACTTCGCGGCCGCCGACGCCGATATCGCCCGCCGGTACGTCGGTATCCGGGCCAAGGTGGCGATAGAGCTCGGTCATCAGCGCCTGGCAGAAGCGCATCACTTCGCCATCGCTCTTGCCTTTGGGATCGAAATCGCTGCCGCCTTTTCCGCCGCCCATCGGCAGGGTGGTCAGGGCGTTTTTGAAGGTCTGCTCGAAGCCAAGGAACTTGAGAATCGACAGGTTAACCGACGGGTGGAAACGCATCCCGCCTTTATACGGGCCGATGGCCGAGTTGAACTGCACGCGCCACGCGCGGTTGACCTGGACCTGATTGCGGTCATCCACCCACACTACGCGGAACTGGATCACGCGCTCCGGTTCCACCAGACGTTCCAGCAAAGCAAGCTGACGATAGCGCGGATTTTCCTCAAGGAAAGGCCACAGGGTGGTCATCACCTCCCGGACGGCTTGAGCAAATTCGGTTTGATGAGGATCGCGCTGTTGAACGCGGGTGAGAAAGCCTTCCAGAGTGCACGTCTGATCCATAGATATAAGGTCCCCTTATGGTTGTGGTTGCATGTATTTATTATGATTCGGTCCTTGAAAAAACCGATTTTCCGACTATAACACCGCTAATCCTTAGGCAAGCAAGGAAAAATTAAGCCGACAACAAAATTTATAATTGGCCGCCAGTCATAACTAAAAGCGATGACGAGGCGGCGGGCGGATCAGCGGACGGAAAGGGAGGGACGCTGGGAAATAAAGGCGTGCAGTAGAGGGATATCGGCCGGGGCGAGATCGAGGGCCAGCGCTTCTGTGGAAAGGCACCAGCGCAGCTGACTATGATAGTGGGCCTGCGGTATGCCCTGAAAGTGCGGTACCCACCAGGCGTGCAAATGGATCTGGCGGCCGGAGACTTCCCGCTGATGGCTGGCGATATAGCATGCCGGGTGGGCGATGATACCCATCTCCTCCTGTAGCTCGCGGGCCAGCGCCTGCGGCTGGCTTTCACCAGGCTCGACTTTGCCGCCAGCGAACTCCCACATCCCCGGCTGGTCGGCGTGGGGTGGACGCTGCGCCAGCAAAATCTTGCCATCCTGTTCAATAATGGCCGCGACAACATCAATCATTTTTAGCATAAGCATCAACGTTAATAGGACGAATCTGGCCTATTATCACCGCCACAGACCTTGACTGACAACCGCCAACCCTGCTGGAGACCTCCGTGCTTGATAGCCACCTGCATCCGCGCCTCAAACCCCTGCTTAACGCTGTCGCCGGCGCGCTTGACCGCCCGGGTATTTCACCGGACGGGCTGACGCTGCTCGGTTTTGCCATCGGTGTGCTGGCGCTGCCCTTTCTGGCGCTGGGGTGGTATAGCGCGGCGCTGGTCGCTATTCTCCTCAACCGCCTGCTGGATGGTCTGGACGGCGCTCTGGCGCGGCGGCGCGGGCTCACGGACGCGGGGGGCTTTCTCGATATCGCACTGGATTTTCTCTTCTACGCCCTGGTGCCGTTCGGCTTTATTCTGGCAGATCCGCTGAACAATGCCCTGGCGGGGGCCTGGCTGCTGTTTGCCTTTATCGGCACCGGCAGCAGCTTTCTCGCCTTTGCCGCGCTGGCGGCCAGGCATCAGATCGCCAATCCCGGCTACGCCCATAAATCGCTGTACTATCTTGGAGGCCTGACGGAGGGGACGGAGACCATCCTGTTGTTTGTCCTCGGCTGCCTGTTTCCGGCGCATTTCGCCTGGCTGGCGTGGCTGTTTGGCGCGCTGTGCTGGCTGACGACGGCGACGCGTATCTGCAGTGGCTACCAGACCTTAAAGCGGGTAACGACCACAGCGTAAACGGGTATCGCGCGTCGCCGACAAAGGGCGACGCGCTGAGGCGGGACGAGTTACTGACTGCTTTCCGGGCCACGTTCTCCGTGGGCGACCGGATTGTGCGGGTTGCTGCTCCATTCGTACCAGCCGCCGTCGTACACCGCGATGTGCGGCCAGCCCATGACGCGGGCATACATAAAGGTTTCCGAGGCCCGCCAGCCGGTCCCGCAATAGAACGCCACTTGCTGGCTCGGCAGAATGTTCCACTGGCGCCACAGGGTAGCGATATCGTCAGCGCTGCGCATGGTGCCGTCCGGGTTATGGAAGTCTTCCATATGCGTGGAGTCGCTCCCGGCGTGGCCCCAGCGGGCGCCAGCGATGTCACCCTTCGGCTTGATATAGCTGTAGCCGCTGGTGGTGCCGATAAACTCCGGCCACGAGCGGACGCTGACCAGCGAGGCGTCCTGACGATGCAGCAGCCCGCGGGCTTGTTCGGTATCCAGCATCAGCTGCGGCTGGCCGGGGATCGGCGCGCCGAAGTCCTGCGCCGGTTGCTGCGTCGGCGGCATGCCGCGCTCGACCGGCAGCCCGGCGTCGGACCAGGTCTGCCAGCCGCCGTCAAGCAGGCGCACGTCTTTGACCCCGGCATACAGCATGATCTGCGCCACCCGCGCTGCGGCGTAGACGTCGCGACCGTAGAGGATCACTGTGGTGTCATGCCGGATGCCGTGCTTCGCCAGCATCGCCTTCAGCTGTGCGTCGGACACTTTATTCCACAGCGGCTCGCTTTCCACCTCATTGGTATCGATATAGCCCGCGCCAGGGATATGGCTCAGCAGATAGAGTTTCGGCGCTCCCCACGCGGCTTCAAACACTTTCCAGTCGCCGGCCGGGGCGGCGGCTACGCTTTTTCCCTGCTGCAGGTCGTGCAGCCACTGCGGGTAGACCAGCTGTTCAAAGTGCGGCAGCTTTTGCAGGCGGTCGGTCTGACTCAGGGCATCGCTCAGCGTGCTGAGCCGGGTGAAGCCCGCTTGTTTCAGCCGTGCCGCCACTCTGGCGTTATCCTCCGGATTGCCGTACAGCGCGACGGGGGTATCCGGCTGGAGCTGGTGCTGCTTAGCCCAGGCGCGGAGCTGCTCGTCGCTCATGGCGCCGAGCCAGCGGGCGGAAAGATTCAGGGCCTGCGGCTCATGACCTTCGGGGCCGTTGGCGCGCTGCGGCCAGCCGTTGTAATAAGCGCTCAGCCGAGTGTCGATGGCCACGCCGTGCTGCTGTTGCAGGTGGGAGAGAGTGAGCGCTGGCATGGTTTCAGCGGCGCAGGTGGTGGAAGCAGCAAGCCCCATGAGCAGGGCGAGTGCGGTCAATTGAGAAACACGTTTCATCGAAATGCCCGACGGTAAAAAGTGGAGGGCGTATTCTCCGCTCGCCAGGCGCCGATTTCTTTGCGGTAACGCAGGTTTGCACGCTATTGCTCTTCATTGCCAGGTCTCCATCGCCAGGCAGCGTCCCGCCGGCGGACCGTCCTCGCGATCGTGGGTCACGAGGATCGCCGGAATGGCCTGGCGGGCCAGTTCCTCAAAAACCCAGCGGCGGAACGCGGCGCGCAGGGTGGCATCCAGACGGCTGAAGGGTTCATCGAGCAGCAGCGCCTCGGGGCGCGCCAGCAGGGCGCGCAGCAGGCTCACCCGCGCCCGCTGCCCGCCGGAGAGCGTGGCCGGGTCGCGTGGGGCGAAGCCATGCAGCCCGGCGCGGGTGAGCGCTTGCTCCACTGCGGCTTTTCGCGCCTCGCCGCGCACACTCTCCGGCAGCGCCAGCTGTAAATTTTGCCCGACGCTGAAATGGTCGAACAGTAACGGGTCCTGAAACAGGATGCCGATGCGTCGATGCTCCGTCGGCAGCGTATCGCAGCGACGTCCATTGAGCCATAGCTCGCCCTCGGCGCGGAAATCGCCGGCCAGGGCGCCAATCATCCAGGCAAACAGCGTCGATTTTCCGCTGCCGGAAGGGCCCATCAGCGTCAGCACCTCACCCGGGGCTACCGAAAAGGCGACCTCCCGCAGCAGCGGCTGGCGTCTCACACTCAGGGTCAGATGGTTTACGGTTAGCACTAGCGAAGTCCTCGTCGATAGCGGCCCGCCAGCCAGGCCAGCAGGGCCGTCAGCGTAAAGCATACCGCCGGCAGCAGTAATTGCCATAGCGCCTGGGCGGCGAGCGTCTGCGCCTCGCCACCGCTGCTGAGCGCCACCGCCTGGCTGGTGAGCGTCGGAATTCGGCCAGCCCCCAGCCATAGCGTCGGCAGATACTGCGCGATGCTCACGGAAAAGCCCACCGCCAGCGCGGTCAGCAGCGGGCGGGTCAGCGAGGGCAGGGTCAGCAGCCAGAAAATACGCGTGGGCCCCCAGCTGAGCGTGCGGGCGATAATCGCCATCCGCGGATCGCGCTGGCGCCAGGCCGGGCGCAAAATAAACAGCATCCATGGCACCACCCACAGCAGATGGCCCCACAGGACGGTCCACCATTCGCCGTCTAGCCAGGCGTACAGCGCCAGCCGGTACTGGCCAGCGGCCAGCGGCAGGGCCGGCAGGACCAGCGGCAGCCAGACCCAGCCATCTCCCCGCGTCGGGCCGCAGGCCAGCCACAGCAGGCAGACAGCCGCGCCGAGGGCGCAGGCCGCCAGCGCCAGGCCAAGGCTGTTGCCGAGGGCATCCATCTGCGGTGGCGCTGAGCGCGCCAGCCCCGCCAGCAATAGCGCGCCCAGCAGACCGCTCAGCGGCAGCAGCGCCGCCAGCAGGCGGCCGGGCAGGGCATGAGGATGAGGGTGACGAACACCGCGCAGATTGGGCTGGTACTGGCGCTGTATCCGCCACCCTCCCCAGGCCACCAGCGCCAGCCCGCCGAGGATCGTCATCAGTAACAGGCTGGCCAGCGCCCCTTTGGCCTGCTGCAGGTCATCGCCCTGGCTTAACCACTGCCACGCCAGCACGGCGAGAGTGGGCGGATTGCCGGGCCCCAGCACCAGGGCGACATCGACCGCCGACAGACTCCAGGCGGTGGTGGCCAGCAGCACCATGCCGAGGGCGGGCAGCAGCGCGGGCAGCACCAGCCAGCGCAGACACTGCCAGCGGCCGTAGCCGAGGCTCTTCATCGCGGTCGCCTGGTCGGCGAGGCGTTTCTCCCCCAGCAGGCCATAGATCACCCACAGCACAAAGCCACTCTCTTTCAGGGCCATCGTCAGGCCAAGTCCGATGCCATACCGGTCAACCGGCGGCGTCAGAAGCGGCAGCCACTGCCAGATCCAGCCCCCTTCGGCGAACAGCAGCAGCGCCGCCGTCGCCAGGGCAAGATGGGGCACCGCCAGCAGCAGCGGCAGACGGGAAGCCAGTCGACGCCAGCGGGCCGAGGGCCAGAGGGCCGCGACGACGGTCAGGGCGATCAGCAGCGCGCCGCCGACGGAAAGCAGCGTCGAAACGAGCGTGGCGGCCAGCGCCTGGCTCAGTTGCGGGTCGGCGAACAGCGCCCGCCAGTGGGCCGGGGAGCGCGCAGCGCCCACCAGTTCCCCGGCGGCGGGGAGCAACGGCAGATAGATCGCCGCCATCGCCCCCCAGGCCAGCAGGATCAGTGGGTACCGTAGCGACGCAGCCATTCCTGCTCCAGCGCGTCAACCCACGCCGCGTGCGGCTCGGCGAGCACCGGCGGCAGATCCTGCGGCAGGGCTGCTGCCAGCGCCTGGCGCTGGCCGTCAGGCAGACGCTGCGGGTCCAGTACGCTCGGATCGCCCCAGACGGCGGCATCGGCCTTGCGCAGCTGCGCTTCAGGCGAGAGCAGGAAATTCGCCACCACTTTGGCGCCAGCGACGGCGCGGGCGTTAGCCGGGATGGTAACGAAATGGACGTTGCCGAGGGTCCCCGCGGTAAAGCCGAAACTGTAGCTGTCAGTCGGTAATTCGCCGCTGGCGGCTTTCTGCCGGGCGTGCAGCGGGTTAAACGTGAGCGATAAGCGGAGGGTGCCATTGTTGAGCATGGCATCCATGCGGGCCGGCGACGCCGGGAAATCCTTGCCTGCCCGCCACAGAGCCGGGTGCAGCTCATCGAGATAGCGCCACAGCGGGGCCGTGACCGTCGCGAAGGTCGCCGTCTGCGGCGGCTGGCGCAGGGCGGCCGGTTGGTCGGTGAGGGCAATCAACAGTTGCTCCAGCAGGGCGGTGCCAGTGAAGTCCGGCGGCCGCGGGTAGGTCACGCTGCCGGGATGGGCTCTGGCGAAGGCCAGCAGCGCCTGCGGGCTGGTGGGCGGCTGCGGGGTTTGCCCGCGGCGGGCGATAAACGTCAGCTGGGCGCTGCCCCACGGCGACTCGGCACCGTCGGTGGCGACAGAAAAATCTTCCCGAACCGGTTTTTGCAGATCGACGTAGCGCCAGTTGGGCAGCGTTCCTGCCCAGCCGGTAAGCAGCAGGTTGGCCTGCTTAAGCGTGCGAAAGTTTTCGCCGTTGATCCACAGCAAATCTATTGATCCGCCCCGCTGACGGCCAGCCTGCGCCTCGCTCTGGATACGTTTCACTGCGTCGGCGGCGTCGGCGATGGGGACAATACGCAGGTCGATCGCGTAGTGGCGTTTGACCTCCTCGCTGACCCACGCCAGATAGCGGTTGACGGCCGGGTCCCCGCCCCAGGCGTTAAACCAGACGGTCTGCCCGCGGGCATCCGTCTGGATCTGTCGCCAGCTGTCGTCGGCATTAACCGCCAGCGGCCAGAGTAGCAGCAGGCACAGACAGAGGCTGAAATCACGCAAACGGCGCATCGTTACTCCTTATTCTGCGAGGAAAAGGTGGGCTTCTGACACAACCCCTGGGCCGGGATCGCCATCGCGGCATTGAACCGCGCTGATAAATTTTGCAGGCCAATCAGGGCGGTCAGCTCGGTGAGCGCCTGGGCGTCAAAGTGCGCGGCCAGCGCGCTGCGCAGGGCATCATCCACTGCCGGGGGCGTCTGGGTGGCGGCTTCGGCATAGGCCAGCGCCAGACGCTCTTTGTCGTTGAACAGCGTACTGCTGTGCCAGTCGGCGACCGCCAGCAGCTTGTCCTGGCTCCCGCTCCGCGCAGCGAGTGTCATGCTGGTGATATCGATACAGAATTCGCAGTGGCACAGCTGGGCGATGCGGGCGCTGACCAGCGATCGCAGAACTGGATCCAGCGGCGAGCGGCGGCGTTCAATGTAGCCCACGAACAGCGAAACCAGGTAAAACAGCCACGGGATCCGTCCCCACCAGCGAATGGGGCTCAGCACCTGGCCGTAATGCCGGCGGTGCAGCCAGGCCTGCGGACGAAGGATCAGGGGGACAGAATCCAGCGGGGGTAAGCTCATGGCGACGATCTCTTATGACGTTCACGGTAAATATTTTTGGCGATAGAGATGACCACCGCCAGGGCAAAAAGCAGCGAAAGCCCGGTGGCCAGCCAGAAGGTGCCCCCGGTGAGCAGACTCCCGGCCCAGGAATAGACGATAGTCGCCGGCAGCTGGCCCACGCCGGTGGCCAGCATAAAGGGCCAGAAGCGCAGCGAGGTTAGTCCGGCGGCATAGCTGACCGGGTCAAACGGGACAAACGGCAGCAGGCGGCAGACCAGGATCGTCTGCGGGCCAAAGCGAGTGAAATAGCCGTCGACGCTGCGCAGCACCGCGCGGCCGGTGAGTTTTTCCACCACTTCGCGCCCCAGCGCTCTGGCGATGCAGAAGCAGAGCCCGGCCCCGACCATGGCGCTGAACCACGACAGCGCACCGCCCCAGAAGGCGCCGAACAGGGCGGCGTTCGCCAGGGTAATCAGGAAAGCCGGCAGCGGAGCGACGATCGCCTGGAGGATCATCAGCGCAAATGAGACCAGCGCGGCCTGCGGCCCCCAGGAGGCGATAAACCCTCTGACATGCTGCGGATCCAGCGACGCTAACGCCGTCAGACTCTGCTGCAGAAAGGCACGCCCGCCGGGTAACCACCACCAGGCGGCCAGCCCGGCGACGGCCACCACCGCAAGGGCCAGCCGGGCGCGGCGCAGGTGACGGCGATCAGGTTGGGTCATGGCGAACCTCCTCGCAGGGCGTTGCCACACGGCGGGCGCGGGCAAACCGTTTGCCCATCTGCACCAGGGCAAACAACAGCCCGCCGGCGAGGCTCAGTTTGAGCGCGAAGGCGAGGGTCACCCCCTCGCGGGCCAGTTCGCTGGCCATGACTGAATAGATGACCAGACCTGGCAGGGTGGTCACGGCGGAGATCAGGATAAAGGGCCAGAAAGGGATCGCCGTCAGGCCGTAGGCGTAATTCTGAATGTTGTAGGGAAAGAGCGGCACCAGGCGGGTGAGGATCAGGAAATCGCAGCCGCTGCGGGCGATACCGCGCTCAATCGCCTGAAAGGCGGCGGTATGGCCCACATAGCGCTGCAGCAGGTCACGCCCAAGCCAGCGGGCGATTAAAAACGACAGCGCGGAGGCGAGGGTGGCGGCGGCAAACGAGAGCAGGGAACCTGTCAGCGGGCCGAAGAGCATCCCGCCGGCGATCACCAGCAGGCTGCCGGGGATCAGACACAGGGTGGCAATGATAAACAGCGCGACATAGACCAGATACCCCCAGGCGCCCTGATGGCGCAGGGTGTCCTGAAGCAGATGAAGGTGAGTCAGCAGATCGTGGAGACCGACGCGATGGCTGATAACGGCCAGCGTGGCCACCAGCGCGAGAAGTCCCAGCCCTTTACCAATGGCCGGATGACGGCTTCTTTTGCATGAGGGGTGCTCCTGTACAGTCTGGACGCAGTGGACATCAAAAAGTGCGCGCGACAGTATCCTGTTCCGACGACCGTCACAATGGTTTACCGTCGCTTTGTTGATTTTGCTCAGGAAATTCTGCCCCCCGCACAGCGGGAGGCGAGAGAAGGGCGTAAATTATGGCCGGAAGGTGGCCCACACCGGCGCGTGGTCGGACGGTTTTTCCATTCCGCGGATCTCATAATCGATTCCGGTCTCCACGCAGCGCTGGGCCAGAGGCTGGCTGGCCAGCAGCAGGTCGATGCGCAGCCCGCGGTTATCGTCGAAGCCTTTGGAGCGGTAATCGAACCACGAGAAGTGCTCCTGATTGTCCGGATTAGCCTGACGCCAGGTATCCACCAGGCCCCAGCCCAGCAGGCGATCCATCCACTCCCGCTCTTCCGGCAGGAAGGAACATTTGCCGGTACGCAGCCAGCGTTTGCGGTTCTCTTCACCAATACCGATATCGAGATCGGTGGGACTGATGTTCATATCGCCCATGATCAGCACCGGATTCTCTTTGTTGAGTTCGGTCTCCAGATAGTTCTGCAGATTCTGATAGAACGCCGCTTTGGCCGGGAATTTGGTTTCATGATCGCGGCTTTCACCCTGTGGGAAATAACCGTTAATCACCGTGACGTTGCCGAAAGGCGACGGGATCTCCGCCATGATGATGCGGCGCTGAGCCTCTTCGCCATCGTCCGGGAAACCGCGGCGGACGGCAATCGGCGTGTCTTTGGTCAGCAGCGCGACGCCATAATGGCCTTTTTGTCCATGATAAAAGACGTTATAGCCGAGTTTGGCGACCTCTTCGAGAGGGAACATATCGTCGTGAACTTTGGTTTCCTGCAGGCCAATCACGTCCGGCTGGTGTTTTTCGACGATGGCGGCCAGTTGGTGTGGGCGGGCGCGCAGGCCGTTGATATTAAAAGAGATGAATTTCATAGTCGCTGCCACTGTGCAAGGTGAATAGTGCAGGGATGGTAGCAGAAATTCGCCTGGCTGGCTGCCACCGGATGCGTCATTCTGCCAATCGCTGCGCATGAGCGTGCCGTGGTTGCCCCTTTTACGGGCATGCCGCGCCAAAAAAGGGCAAATAGCTACGATAAATTTCGCAGAGGATCACAATTACAGAATTATATCTTACCGTTGCATAACTTATCTTCTTTAATCACTGTTTATCCCCCTTTATCGGATACTTATTCACTAAATATGCATTTTATGTGAATAGCGTTCGGCTGTAACTCCTTGATTCTGCGTTATCTCAACCGGTTTATGCATTTTTATCGCTGGCTGGCACGAACCGTGCAATCTACATTTACAGCGTAATAACTCATATTTATTAACATTATTGCTACTTTTAATTTACCGGAAGAGGTCGATATGTCTCAGTCAATTACGCGTAACCACTTTGATGAATGGATGATGCCGGTCTACGCGCCAGCGGCGTTTATTCCGGTGCGGGGCGCCGGGTCGCGGCTGTGGGATCAGCAGGGCAAAGAGTATATCGATTTTGCCGGCGGCATCGCCGTGAACGCGCTGGGGCACGCCCATCCGCGTCTGGTGCAAGCCCTGACTGACCAGGCCAGCAAATTCTGGCATACCGGCAACGGCTACACCAATGAGCCGATCCTGCGTCTGGCCAAAATGCTTATCGATGCCACCTTCGCCGACCGGGTCTTCTTCTGTAACTCCGGCGCTGAGGCCAATGAGGCGGCGCTCAAGCTGGCGCGTAAATATGCCCACGATCGCTTTGGCAGTGAGAAAAGCGGCATCGTCGCTTTCCAGAACGCCTTCCACGGGCGGACGCTGTTCACCGTTTCGGCGGGCGGTCAGCCGGCCTACTCCCGGGATTTTGCCCCGCTGCCGCCGCAGATCCAGCATGCGGTGTTTAACGATCTCGAGTCGGCAAAGGCCTTAATCAATGACCAAACCTGCGCGGTGATCGTCGAGCCGGTGCAGGGCGAAGGGGGCGTGGTGCCGGCCAGCGGCGAGTTTTTACGCGGCCTGCGCCAGCTTTGCGACCAGCACAACGCCCTGCTGATTTTCGATGAAGTGCAGACCGGGGTCGGGCGCACCGGCGAGCTGTATGCCTATATGCACTACGGCGTGACGCCCGATGTGCTGACCACCGCCAAAGCGCTGGGCGGCGGTTTCCCTATCGGCGCGCTGCTGGCGACAGAGGCCTGCGCCAGCGTGATGACCGTCGGCACCCACGGCACCACCTACGGCGGTAACCCACTGGCCGGGGCGGTGGCCGGCGAGCTGCTGTCGATCGTCAACACCCCGGAAGTCCTCTCCGGCGTCAGACAGCGCCACCAGTGGTTTTGTGAACGTCTGCAGGCGATCAACGCCCGCTATGGCCTGTTCAAGGAGATCCGCGGCCTGGGACTGCTGCTCGGCTGCGTGCTGAATGACGCCTGGGCCGGGAAGGCGAAAACGCTCAGCAACCTGGCGGCGGAAGAGGGGGTGATGATCCTGATCGCCGGCGCTAATGTGGTGCGTTTTGCGCCGGCGCTGAACGTCAGTGAAGAAGAGGTGAACAGCGGGCTGGATCGCGTCGAGCGGGCCTGTGCGCGTTTCGTGGCAGGAGTCTCATCATGATGGTTATTCGACCGGTGGAGCCGGGCGATTTGCCCGGGCTGCTGAAGCTGGCAGCGGAGACCGGCGGCGGGCTGACCTCGCTGCCGGTGGATGAAGCGACCCTCGCGGCGCGGATCGCCCGCTCGCAGCAGACCTGGCGCGGCGAGCTACCGAAAAGCGAGCAGGGCTATGTCTTTGTGCTGGAGGAGAGCGAAAGCGGCGCGGTGGTGGGTATCTGCGCGATCGAGGTGGCGGTGGGGCTCAACGATCCCTGGTATAACTACCGGGTCGGCACCCAGGTCCATGCCTCGAAGGAGCTCAACGTCTATCAGGCGTTGCCGACGCTGTTTCTCAGCAACGATCATACCGGCAGCAGTGAGCTGTGTACCCTGTTCCTCGACCCGCAGTGGCGCAAAGAGGGCAATGGCTATCTGCTGTCGAAATCGCGCTTCTTATTTATGGCCGCCTTTCGCGAACGCTTTAATGAGAAGGTGGTCGCCGAGATGCGCGGGGTGATTGATGAGCAGGGTTACTCGCCGTTCTGGGAAAGCCTGGGCAAACGCTTTTTCGCCATGGAGTTTTCCCGCGCCGACTACCTGTGCGGCACCGGACAGAAGGCTTTCATTGCCGCCCTGATGCCCAAGCATCCGCTGTATATCGATTTCCTTTCCCCTGAGGCGCAGGCGGTGATCGGCAAGGTTCATCCGCAGACCGCCCCGGCCCGGACGGTGCTGGAGAAAGAGGGGTTCCGCTACCTGAACTACATCGATATTTTCGACGGCGGCCCGACTCTGGAGTGCGACATCGACCGGGTGCGGGCGATCCGCAAAAGCCGTCTGGTGTCCACCGAGGCAGGTGAAACCCCGCCCGGCGACTGGCCGCTGTGCCTGGTGGCGAACGAACAGTATCACCAGTTCCGCGCTCTGCTGGTGCATGCTGACCCGGATGGCGACACCCTGACCCTCAGCGCCCGCGAACTGGATATGCTGAAGTGTCATGCCGGCGACCAGGTGCGCATGGTGCGCCTGATCCCTGAGGAGAAAACCGCATGAGTCTGTGGATTAACGGCGAGTGGCGGCCCGGCCGTGGGCCAGGTTTCAGTAAACAGGATCCGGTTAACCTGAAGGTTGTCTGGCAGGGCGAAGCGGCGGATGCCGGGCAGGTTGCCGAGGCGGTGGCGGCTGCCCGCCAGGCGTTCCCGGCCTGGGCGCGGCTACCGTTTGCCACCCGTCAGGCGATCGTGGAAAAGTTTGCCGCCCTGCTGGAGGCCAGCAAGGCGGAGCTGACGGCGATGATCGGCGCCGAAACCGGAAAGCCGCGCTGGGAGGCGGCCGGGGAAGTGACGGCGATGATCAACAAGGTGGCGATCTCGGTGAAGGCCTACCACGTCCGCACCGGCGAACAGCACAGCGATCTGCCCGACGGCGCCGCCACGCTGCGTCACCGGCCGCACGGCGTGCTGGCGGTGTTTGGCCCCTATAACTTTCCCGGCCATCTGCCTAACGGGCACATCGTGCCGGCGCTGCTGGCGGGCAATACCGTGGTCTTTAAACCCAGCGAACTCACCCCGCGCAGCGGCGAAGCGGTGGTGAAACTATGGGAGCAGGCTGGCCTGCCCGCCGGGGTGCTCAACCTGGTGCAGGGCGGTCGGGAAACCGGCGAGGCGCTCAGCGGTCAGGCGGATATCGACGGGCTGCTGTTTACCGGCAGCTCAACCACCGGCTTTCATCTGCATCGCCAGCTGGCCGGGCAGCCGCAGAAGATCCTCGCGCTGGAGATGGGCGGCAATAATCCGCTGATCGTTGACGATCCGCGGGACGTGGATGCCGCGGTGCATCTGACCATCCAGTCCGCCTTTATTACCGCGGGCCAGCGCTGCACCTGCGCCCGCCGTCTGCTGGTCCGACGCGGAGAGGCGGGCGATGCCTTCCTCTCCCGGCTGGTGACGGTGTGCCAGCGGCTGATCCCGGCGGCGTGGGACGCCGAGCCGCAGCCGTTCCTCGGCGGGCTTATCTCGGCGCAGGCCGCGCAGAAAGTGCATCAGGCCTGGCTGCAGCGGGTCGCTGCTGGCGCGGTCACTCTGCTGGAGCCACGTTTATTGCAGGCCGGAACGTCGCTGCTGACGCCGGGGATTGTCGACATGAGCGACGTGGCCAATGTCGAAGATGAAGAGGTGTTTGGCCCGCTGCTTGGCGTCTGGCGCTACGACACGTTCGAGGAGGCAATTGCCTTAGCCAACGCCACCCGCTTCGGGCTCTCCTGCGGGTTAATCTCTCCGGAACGGGAGAAGTTTGATCGACTGCTGCTCGAAGCGCGGGCGGGGATAGTCAACTGGAACAAACCGCTGACCGGGGCGGCGAGTACCGCGCCGTTCGGCGGCACCGGCGCGTCCGGTAACCATCGTCCGGGGGCCTGGTACGCTGCCGATTATTGTGCCTGGCCGATGGCCAGCCTTGAATCGCCGACCCTGACGCTGCCCACCAGCCTGAACCCGGGGCTCGACTTTCTGGCCGGGGAGGCATCATGACCGCCCGCGAAGTCAACTTTGACGGTCTGCCCGGGCTGACCCATCACTACGCCGGGCTCTCCTTTGGCAACGAGGCCTCCACCCGGCACCGCCACCGGGTGTCGAACCCGCAGCTGGCGGCAAAGCAAGGGTTGAAAAAAATGAAAGCCCTCGCCGACGCCGGCTACCCGCAGGCGGTGATCCCGCCTCAGGAGCGGCCCAATGTGCCACTCCTGAGGCAGCTGGGCTTTAGCGGCAGCGATGAGCAGGTGGTAGCCCGGGCGGCGCAGCAGGATCCGGACCTGCTGTCGGCGGTGAGTTCGGCCTCGGCGATGTGGGTGGCGAACGCGGCGACGGTCTGTCCCTCCGCCGATTCGCTGGATGGCCTGGTGCACCTGACGGTGGCGAATCTGCAGGATAAATTCCACCGCGCCAGCGAAGCACCGACCACAGAGGCGCTGTTGCAGGCGATTTTCCCGGACCGCACGCGATTTGCCATCCACCCGGCGCTGCCCGCTTCGGCCTGGTTTGGCGACGAAGGGGCGGCGAACCATAATCGTCTCGGCGGCGAGTATGGCGCCCCCGGCGTCCAGCTCTTTGTCTATGGCCGCCGCCGGGGGAGCGAGGAGGCGCCGCGTTGCTATCCGGCACGGCAAACCCTTGAGGCCAGCCAGGCGGTGGCGCGCCTCAATCAGGTCAATCCCCGCCAGCTGATCTTCGCCCGCCAGCATCCGGCGGCGATCGACACGGGGGTGTTCCATAACGACGTCATCGCGGTGAGCAATCGTCAGGTCCTGTTCTGCCATGAGCAGGCCTTTGCCGACCAGACCGCGCTTCTCCAGCAGCTGGCGCAGCGGGTGCCGGGCTTTACGCCGCTGGTGGTCCCCGCCAGTCGGGTCACGGTGGCAGAGGCGGTTGCCACCTATCTGTTCAACAGCCAGCTGCTGAGTCGGGCGGATGGCAGCATGGCGCTGATCCTGCCCCACGAAGCGCAGGAGCATGCCGGCGTCTGGGAATACCTCAATGAGCTGCTGGCCGGGGACAACCCTATCGCCGCGCTACAGGTGTTCGATCTGCGCGAGAGTATGGCCAACGGCGGCGGTCCGGCGTGCCTGCGCCTGCGGGTGGTGTTGACGGCCGAGGAGTATCAGGCGGTCAATCCGCACGTCCTGATGAACGATACGCTGTTCGCCACCCTCAATGACTGGGTGGATCGCTACTATCGCGATCGTCTCACCCAGGCCGACCTCGCCGACCCGCAACTGCTGCGGGAAGGGCGTGACGCGCTGGATCGGTTGACCCAGATCTTACACCTCGGCTCGGTTTATCCATTTCAGCAATAAGGGGGGGCGGTGGAACACTTTCTGGCATTAACCCTGGCGGGGCGTTTGCCCCACCATTTTCACGGCGAGACGGCGCACTTTCGCTGGCACTGGTTGGGAGAGGGGATCCTCGAGCTGACGCCGCATGCGCGCTGCGAGCGCGGGCTGGTACTCTCCTGCGCCATTCATGGCAACGAAACGGCGCCGGTGGAGATAGTCGACCACCTGGTGCAGCGACTGGTCCGGGAGGCACTCCCGCTGCGCTGGCGGTTGCTGGTGATCGTTGGCAACCCACCGGCGCTGCGGGCGAATAAGCGCTATCTGCACAGTGATATGAACCGGATGTTTGGCGAGCGCTGGCGGCAGTTTCCGCTCAGTGAGGAGACGCAGCGGGCGCAGCGGCTGGAGCAGGCGGTGGCCCGCTTCTATCGCGACCACGATGGTCCGCGCTGGCACCTCGATCTGCATACCGCGATCCGCGGGTCGCTACATCCGCGCTTCGGCGTGCTCCCGGCCCGCGATACGCCGTGGGAGGAGGATTTTCTTCACTGGCTGGGCGGCGCCGGGCTGGAGGCGCTGGTGTTTCATCGCCAGCCAGGCGGGACCTTCACTCACTTCAGCTGCGAACGGTTCGCGGCGCTGGCCTGCACCCTTGAGCTGGGCAAAGCGCTGCCGTTGGGTGAAAACGATCTGACGCAGTTTGCCGCCGCCGAAGGAGCGCTTTCCCGGCTGCTGGTGGGGGATCTGGCCATTGCCGATGATCCGGCGCCGCTGCGCTACCGGGTGGTACAGCAGATCACTCGCCATAGCGATGATTTCCGCTTGCATATGGCGGATCAGACGCTGAACTTCACCCCCTTCGAACCCGGCACGCTGCTGGCGGAGGAGGGCGAGACGCGGTATGTGGTGGGGCCTGAGCCGGAGTATGTCCTGTTTCCCAATCCGATGGTGGCGAAGGGGCTGCGCGCTGGCCTGATGCTGGAGAAATTATCCTGAGGGCAAGCCGTCCGCCGGGCGGCCTGCTTTATTTCGCGCGTCTTTTTTCGCCATCTTATTTTTTCGTGCCCCAGTGTAAATTTGCAGATTATTCCTGGTAAAATGCTTTGTTTTTAATCTTTCCTCTTTTATACTCTCCATAATTTCTCTGCAAAACAGAAGGTTATTTATTTTTCATTGCAATTCTTCGTCAGAATTCCTTATTTTCTCCATAATTGGTGAGAAACTGTTTTTTACACTTTCATTGTTTTACTCTTGCTCTGACTAATTGACGATTAACGTCGTAAAGTTAATCTCGTCAACACGGCAACGCGCCGTAAGAATAACGTAAAGTAAGGATTGAATGATGAAGAAACTCACTGCACTGTTTGTTGCCTCTACTCTGGCTCTGGGCGCGGCTAACCTGGCACACGCCGCCGATACCACCACCGCGCCGAGCGACAGTAAGCCGATGATGATGCATCATAAAGGCGGCCCGGGTCAGCATGACATGATGTTTAAAGGCCTGAACCTGACCGATGCGCAGAAACAACAGATCCGCGACATCATGAAGAGCCAGCGTGAGAACATGAAGCGTCCGTCCCTCGACGAACGCCGCGCGATGCACGAGCTGATCGCCAGCGACACCTTCGATAAGGCGAAAGCGGAAGCGCAGATCGATAAGATGGAAGCGCAGCATAAAGCGATGGCGCTGTCTCGCCTGGAAACGCAGAACAAGATCTACAACATTCTGACTCCAGAGCAGAAAAAACAGTTCAATGCTAATTTTGAGAAGCATCTGACAGAACGCAACGCGCCGGCAGGTAAAATGCCTGCACCTGCTGAATAATTTAGCGAACTGAATCAAGACCGCCGGTCTTGCCCAATAATGCCATCAGGCGTTGGGCAGGGCCGGCGGTTTTTTTATTGGTGGTTTCTCAGCCAAGCGGGTGCAGCGGATAGTGACCGCTGAGCAAAGGCTTACAGAGGATCTTGTAACCATCCTGGTCGAATCCGGCGGGCAGACGGGTCAACTCCGCGGCCTGGTCGAGCGAGTCGACGGCCCCCAGCCACAGCCAGTTATGAATGACGTGATACTGCGTCATATCCGGGCCGCGCTCCTCCAGCGCCACTGGCCCCGCCCACGGCCAGCACACCAGCTGCAGTTTACTCATCTGCGCCAGCAGGCGCTCGCTGTGCGCCTCCACGCTCTCCTTTCCACAGCAGGCGCCGGCGCAGCGGCCCAGCGCGGAGCGAAAGCAGGCGCGGCCGCGGCTGAGCGGTTCCAGACCAAGCAGGCCATAACAGAGGCGCTGTTCGTCGGCAAGGCTCTGCAGCATCTGCAGCGCCGCCCGCCGGTTGGCGAACAGGCCATAGAGATGCTGCTGGTGCGAGAAATCAACCTCGCGGGCATAGACAATCTGCGGCCGGTCGTCTGCAAGTAGCCAGGCGCAGAGCTGCTTGTTACGCCGTAGCCGCTTGTTAAACAGCGGCTGCTGCTCTTTAATCAGCCGCGCCTCCAGCAGCAGCGCTCCCAGCTCGCCTGCGGTGCGCTGCCAGGTGATACGCCGCGACTGACGCAGCATCGCGGCCTCTTCGGGCGTGCGCAGGTGGGATAACACGCGGCTGCGGAGGTTGACGCTCTTACCGATATAGAGCGGCATTGTGTCGCTGTCGCCGTGAAACTGATAGACACCCGGCAGCTTTGGCAGTGCCTCCAGCCACGGGCGAAGATGTTCGGGATATTCATAGATCGCCGCCGCTTCAAACTCCAGACGCGGGGCAGATTGCTTTCTGGCCACAATAACTCCTGATACTGTCTATCTATCCAGTATAGCAGGCGGTTTTTGCGGCGAAAAGCGCAAAAAATAACCCCGGCGCGGGCCGGGGCGGGGAGGGACTATTTTTTCCAGAAATCGTCAAAGACGGTGATCGGTGGCCGACGCTTGTGTTCGGTTTTCAGATACCAGCCTTCGATCGTTTTAGCGATACTGGGGGCCAGCGTTTTGCCTTCCAGATAATCGTCGATGTTCTCGTAGGTGACACCCAGCGCCACTTCATCTGGCAGGGAGGGGCGATCGTCTTCCAGGTCGGCGGTCGGCAGCTTCTTATACAGATGTTCCGGGCAGCCGAGATGGGCCAGCAGCTGTTTGCCCTGACGTTTGTTCAGGCGGAAAATTGGGTTGATGTCGGTGCCGCCGTCGCCATATTTGGTGAAGAAGCCGGTAATCGCTTCCGCCGCATGGTCGGTGCCGACCACCACCCCTTTGGTCATTCCGGCGATGCTGTACTGGGCCTTCATCCGCTCACGGGCTTTTTCGTTACCGCGAACAAAGTCGCTCAGTTCGATCCCCGCTTCGCGGAGCGCCTGTTCACTGGCCAGTACCGAGGCTTTGATATTCACCGTCAGCACCCGGTCAGGCTGGATAAAGGCGATGGCGTCCTGGCAGTCCTGCTCATCCGCCTGCACGCCATAGGGCAACCGAACGGCAATAAACTGCAGGCTGCTGTCGCCCGTTTCGGCACGCAGTTCATTAATCGCCATCTGGCACAGTTTCCCCGTCAGGGTGGAGTCCTGGCCGCCGCTGATACCCAGCACCAGCGATTTAATAAACGGGTAGGTCTGCAGGTAGGACTTCAGGAAATCGACACTGCGGCGGATCTCGCCGGCGACATCAATCTGCGGCTTTGCGCCCAGCGCCTGAATAATCTCTTGTTGTAGCGTCATCGCGCCCTCCGAAAGTGAATCTGTTTGGCAAGCTGTTGGCTTAAAGCTACCTCTTTGCCGCTGAAACGACAAGGACCGGGGTTTTGACTGCCGGAAAAGAAGGCAATCAATGACATAGGATTTCATTATAGATGCCACTACGCGGGAGAAACCGCCGGTCGGCAGCGGCGCGTCAATCCTGTTTACGCAATAACACAATCAGACATGATTTCGCTGTTCGGCTTGAAAAATAACACTATTTATTCCAGGCTTATCGTTACACAGTAGAAAAGAGGAACCAAAATGAACAAAAGCTTAGCAGGAATACTGGGCGTCACCGTCGCGTTAACCTTACTGGCGGGCTGTACCGCTTACGATCGTACCAAAGACCAGTTTACCCAGCCGGTGGTGAAAGATGTGAAGAAAGGGATGTCGCGTCAGCAGGTGATGCAGATCGCTGGCAAACCTTCAACGGAAGTGACCATGGTTCATGCCCGCGGCACCTGCCAGACCTACATCCTCGGTCAACGGGATGGTAAAGTAGAGACCTACTTTGTGGCCCTCGACGACACCGGCCATGTGATTAACTCCGGCTACCAGACCTGCGCCGAGTATGATACTGACCCGCGCAACGCCAAGTAAGCTTCCTACTGTTTACTGAGCCCTACGTAAGCCCGACCACTGGTCGGGCTTTTTTGTGAGTACTGATGCTTATTTAATTGCGCGAATTATTTGGGTGAAAATGTGAGGGTAGTCAAAACCAGAGGTCAATGAGAGACAATTCTGTTCAACAGCGAATTATCCTGGCGGCTCAGCTTGCCGTATACTCAACCCATAAACAGAATTAACCGGATGTTACCAGTCTTACCGGCTCTCAGCGGTTACTGAAGGCCCTGGTCTCACACATTGAGGAAGCGTTCATGGAAAAGAAACACATTTATCTCTTCTGCTCGGCAGGCATGTCTACATCACTGCTGGTCTCCAAAATGCGGGCGCAGGCGGAAAAATACGAAGTCCCGGTCATTATTGAAGCTTATCCTGAAACCCTCGCGGGTGAAAAGGGACCGGAAGCCGACGTGGTATTATTAGGGCCACAAATTGCGTATATGTTACCGGAAATTCAGCGCCTGCTGCCGAATAAACCGGTAGAAGTCATCGATTCTCTTCTGTATGGCAAGGTGGATGGTTTAGGTGTATTGAAAGCCGCCGTCGCGGCCATTAAGAAAGCTGCAGCACAATAATTTTAACTTTTAAAACTCGATGTATTTTGACGCCTGGTGGCACCCTGTTGCCGGACGTCAAAAAATAAAGAGTTTATTTTCCCGTCAAAGAGTAATTTCATACATCATCGCCGTAATAGTTTATTGCGGCTTTTAAGGGTATTGACTATGAGTAAAGTGATCGACTCGCTTGAAAAGGTACTCCTTCCTTTTGCAGTGAAAATAGGAAAGCAGCCGCATATTAATGCGATTAAAAACGGATTTATTAAATTAATGCCGTTGACCCTCGCCGGGGCCATGTTTGTATTAATTAACAACGTTTTTCTGAGCTTCGGCGAAGGCTCTTTCTTTTATTCTATGGGCATTCGACTGGATGCCTCCACCATTGAAACCTTAAACGGCTTTAAGGCTATCGGCGGGAACGTCTATAACGGTACCCTCGGCATTATGTCGCTGATGGCGCCGTTCTTTATCGGCTCCGCGCTGGCGGAAGAGCGCAAAGTCGACCCGATGGCCGCGGGCCTGCTGGCGGTGGCGGCCTTCATGACCGTGACCCCGTATAGCGTGGGTGAAGCCTATGCGGTGGGCGCCAACTGGCTGGGCGGGCAGAACATCATCTCCGGGATGATTATCGGTCTGGTTGTCGCGGAACTGTTCACCTTCGTGATCCGTCGTAACTGGGTGATCAGACTGCCGGACAGCGTGCCAGGGTCAGTATCGCGCTCTTTCTCCGCGCTGATCCCGGGCTTTTTGATCCTCTCCATCTTCGGCATTATCTCGTGGGCCCTGTCGAGCTACGGCAGCAACTTCCACCAGATCATCATGGACTCTATCTCCACGCCGCTGGCGGCGATGGGCAGCGTAGTCGGCTGGGCATACGTAATCTTTAACTCCCTGCTGTGGTTCTTCGGCGTGCACGGTTCCCTGGCGCTGACGGCGCTGGATAACGGCATCATGACCCCGTGGGCGCTGGAAAACATCGCGCTGTATAACCAGTACGGCTCTGTTGATGCGGCTATCGAAGCAGGCAAACAGTTCCACTTCTGGGCCAAGCCGATGCTCGACTCCTACATCCTGCTGGGTGGCTCCGGGGCAACGTTGGGTCTGATTATCGCCATCTTTATCGCTTCCCGCCGTGCTGACCATCGTCAGGTTGCGAAGCTGGCGTTGCCGTCAGGCATCTTCCAGATTAACGAACCGATTCTGTTTGGTCTGCCGATCATCATGAACCCGGTGATGTTTATCCCCTTCGTGCTGGTCCAGCCGATTCTGGCAGCCATTACGCTGGCGGCTTATAGCCTGGGGATTATCCCTCCGGTGACCAACCTGGCGCCGTGGACCATGCCGACCGGTCTGGGAGCGTTCTTTAACAGTAACGGCAGCGTGGCCGCCCTGCTGGTGGCTCTGTTCAACCTTGGCGTCGCGACTCTGGTCTACCTGCCGTTTGTGGTGCTGTCGAATAAAGCGCAGACCGTCATCGAGCAGGAAGAGAGCGAAGAAGACATCGCTAACGCACTGAAATTCTGATACCGCGCGGTACGGGCAATGTCCCGTACCGCCTGATAAATGAGGGAAATATTATGTTTGATCTGGACAACATCGACGCGGTAGAAACCCCGGAAAATGACCTCGAAGAGGTGGTGATGGGGTTGATTATCAACTCCGGACAGGCCCGCAGCCTGGCCTATGCCGCCCTGAAGCAGGCGAAGCAGGGCGATTTTGCCGCGGCGAAAGCGATGATGGAGCAGTCGCGTCAGGCGCTGAGCGAGGCGCATCGTGTGCAGACCCAGCTTATCGAAAGCGACGAGGGCGAAGGCAAAATGAAGGTCAGCCTGGTGCTGGTCCATGCTCAGGACCATCTGATGACCTCGATGCTGGCCCGCGAGCTGGTCGCCGAATTGATTGAGCTGCACGAGAAGGTACAATAGGCCATCGCGACGATGAGGCAGCCCAGGATGATGACCACCGAGATCAGTACCGCCAGAGAACAACAGCTGTTCAACGGGAAGAACTTTCATGTGGTCATCTATAACAAAACGGAAAGCGTGAGCGGGCTTCACCAGCATGATTACTACGAATTTACCGTGGTATTAACCGGGCGCTATTACCAGGAGATCAATGGCAAACGGGTGCTGCTGGAGCGCGGGGATTTCGTCTTTATCCCGATGGGTTCGCACCACCAGAGCTTTTACGAATTTGGGGCGACGCGCATCCTTAACGTCGGCATCAGCAGACGCTTCTTTGAGAAACATTATCTGCCGCTGCTGCCGTTTGGCCTGGTGGCGTCACAGGTTTACGCCGTGCAGAGCGCTTTTCTCGGCTACGTTGAGTCGGTCATCGCCTCACTCAATTTTCGCGAAACGGAATTTGACGAATTTATCGAGCTGGTTTCCTTTTATGTCATTAACCGTTTACGCCACTATCGCGAAGAGCCGGTTGCCGATGTTATTCCGCAATGGTTAAAAAATACCGTTGAGGCTATGCACGATAAACTGAAGTTCGGTGAGGGCGCGCTCGAGAATATGGTTCAGCTTTCGGGGAAAACGCAGGAATATTTAACCCGGGCAACCCAGCGCTATTATGGTAAAACGCCGATGCAGATAATTAACGATATCCGTATCAACTTTGCTAAAAAGCAGCTGGAAATTACCAACTATTCGGTGACGGATATTGCGTATGAATCAGGCTACAGTAGCCCGAGCCTGTTTATTAAAACCTTTAAAAAACTGACGTCGTTTACGCCGAGCAGTTATCGCAAACATTTGACCAGTATTAATTAAACCCGCGCGGTTTTAGCCGCCCGGTTTATACCGTAAATCATTCAAGTTAACTGTCCGCATTGTTGCGGAGAGCGGCCTGCGTCCAGGCGTAGCGCCCAAGGGAGAAAAAGATGAGCCAGAAATTAAAAGTAGTCACTATTGGCGGCGGCAGCAGCTATACCCCGGAATTACTGGAAGGCTTTCTGAAACGTTACCATGAACTGCCGGTCACTGAACTGTGGCTGGTGGACGTGGAAGAGGGCCAGGAGAAGCTTGATATTATCCATGCGCTGTGCGAGCGGATGGTGGAAAAAGCCGGCGTGCCGATGAAGGTCTATAAAACGCTGGATCGTCGTGCGGCGCTGCAGGGCGCGGATTTTGTCACCACCCAGCTGCGCGTGGGCCAGCTGAAGGCACGTGAAAAAGATGAGCGTATTCCGCTGAGCCACGGCTACCTGGGCCAGGAGACCAACGGGGCGGGCGGGCTGTTTAAAGGGCTGCGCACCATCCCGGTGATTTTCGATATTGTGAAAGATGTGCAGGAGATTTGCCCGGACGCGTGGATCATCAACTTCACCAACCCGGCGGGCATGGTCACCGAGGCAGTCTATCGCCACACCAGTTTCAAACGCTTTATCGGCGTGTGCAACATTCCTATCGGCATGAAGATGTTCATCACCGACGTGCTGCAGCTGAGCCCGAGCGATGAGCTGAATATCGACTTGTTCGGTCTGAATCATCTGGTGTTCGTCCGCGACGTGCTGGTTAACGGCGTCTCGCGCTTCGATGAACTGCTGGACGGCGTGGCCTCTGGCCGGCTGACCGCGAACTCGGTGAAAAATATCTTCGACCTGCCGTTTAGCGAGGGGCTGATCCGCTCCCTGCGCCTGATCCCGTGCTCCTATCTGCTCTACTACTTTAAGCCAAAAGAGATGCTGGCGATTGAGATGGGCGAGTACTATAAGGGCGGCGCGCGCGCTCAGGTGGTGCAGAAGGTGGAGAAACAGCTGTTTGAGCTGTATAAAAATCCGGATCTCAAGGTCAAGCCGAAGGAGCTGGAGCAGCGCGGCGGCGCCTATTACTCCGATGCCGCTTGCGAAGTGATCAACGCTATCTATAACGACAAGCAGACTGAGCACTATGTGAATATCCCGCATCATGGCCATGTCGATAATATCCCGGCGGACTGGGCGGTCGAGATGAGCTGCACCTTAGGTCGCGACGGCGCGAAGCCGACGCCGCGCATCACCCATTTCGATGAGAAGGTACTGGGGCTTATCTACACCATCAAGGGGTTCGAAGTGGCGGCCAGCCAGGCGGCGATCAGCGGCGAGTTGAATGACGTGCTGCTGGCGCTGAACTTAAGCCCTCTGATCCATTCCGATCGTGACGCCGAGCAGCTGGCGCGGGAGATGATTCTGGCCCATGAGAAATGGCTGCCGAACTTTGCGGCGACTATCGAAAAACTGAAATCTTAACAGGAGCGGCCAATGGAACGCGTATTGATCGTCAATGCCGACGACTTCGGCCTCAGTAAAGGGCAGAACTACGGCATTATCGAGGCCTGCCGCAACGGCGTGGTGACATCGACCACGGCGCTGGTCAACGGCGCGGCCATTGACCACGCCGCCCAGCTAAGCCGCAGTACCCCGGAGCTGGCGGTCGGCATGCACTTTGTGCTGACGCTGGGCGAGCCGCTGTCGGCCATGCCGGGATTAACCCGCGAAGGCCGGCTGGGCAAATGGATCTGGCAGCAGGCAGAAGAAGGTCGCCTGCCGCTGGAGGAGATCGCCCACGAGCTGGCGTGTCAGTACCGTCGTTTTGTCGATCTCTTTGGTCATGAGCCGACGCATCTCGACAGCCACCACCATGTGCATATGATCGCCCAAATCTATCCCATCGTGGCGGCCTTTGCCCGCGAGAAGGGTATCGCGTTACGTATTGACCGCCAGGTGGCGGCGCAGAGTGGGCTCGATCAACAGGCGGCGCGCAGCAGCGCAGGCTTCAGCAGCGAGTTTTACGGCGAAGCCGTCTCTGAGGAACTGTTTCTGCAGACGCTGGATGCCTCAATGGCCCGCGGGGAGCGTTCCCTGGAGGTGATGTGTCATCCGGCTTTTGTCGATCAGACCATTATGGGCAGCGCCTACTGCTACCCGCGGCTGGGTGAGCTTGATGTGCTGACGTCAGCCTCGTTGAAAGCGGCGGTGGTTGATCGGGGTTATCGCCTGGGAACCTACCGCGACGTCTAAGCCCGAGGGTGGAAAGGGAAAGTGAATCAAGCCCGGCACCGTGTGCCGGGCTTTTTACTACGCCGGAATAGAGGCGATTTTTGGACTTCTCGACCATACGCGATGCGCCGTCATCAGGGCGAGCAGTGTGTCCGCCGCTGGCGTGTCGAGAGCATCGGTGACGATGACCCCCTCTTCACCCTGGGCTGGGACCTGCAAAACGGACGTCAGCTGTCGCGCATCCCCTGCCAGCAGGATCGGCTTCAGATGCTTATAGGCTTCCAGCAGGTAATAGCGCGCGTCGCCGCTCTGGCTCAGGGCGCTGAGGTCGCCGCCAGGCACCACCACAGCATCCACCGTCAGCGATGGGGAACCGGCGAAGGTGCCGGCGATCGGCACGGGAGATCCGTCGTCGGCGATGACCTCGCCCATCCGCGAGTAGAGCAGCTTGCTGTGCACGCCCTGGGCCTGCAGCGCCTGCAGAAGATGGACCAGATCCTGCGCCGAGGTGCATTCGTTGAGCAGGACGGCCACTACGCGACCTTTCACATCCCCTTCGGCGTCGGCGTAGAGGCTGAGGCTGGGGTCTTTCTCCACGCCATTGACCGGGGAGGGCAGGGTAATGTTGCGCTGATCGTCGCTCAGTTCGATACCTAAATTCGCCCCGACCGCTTCCGCCAGTTTAGTATCAATATGGGCCAGATGATCGACCACCCGCTCGCGGATCCAGGTGCGGACCACTTTGCTGAGTTCGAAGCTGAAACCATCGATAATATGCTGCTGCTCAATCGGCGTCTGGCTCAACCAGAACAGACGCGGCTGGGCGTAATATTCGCCGAACGAAGGACTGCGCTGGCGGATTTTTTCGCCGTCGACGCGCTCGGCGAGGGACTCAAAGCCGCCGCGTTTGGCCGCTGGCGGCGTCTCGCGCGGCCAGTTGTCGTTAATGGAGTTGGGCTCGTAGTTGGCCGGATTGGTGTCAATGTCCATCCGGTGCATCCCGTCGCGCTGGAAATTGTGATACGGGCAGGTTGGACGGTTGATGGGGATTTCATGGAAGTTCGGCCCACCCAGGCGGCTAATTTGCGTATCGGTGTAAGAGAAGAGGCGCCCCTGTAGCAGCGGATCGTTGCTGAAATCAATGCCCGGTACGATATGCCCGGGATGAAAGGCCGCCTGTTCGTTTTCGGCAAAGAAGTTGTCCGGATTGCGATTGAGAACCATCTTGCCAACCCGTAAGACCGGCACCAGCGCCTCGGGGATCAGCTTGGTGGGATCGAGCAGATCGAAGTCAAAATCAAACTCGTTCTCCTCGGGGATGAGCTGCAGGCCAAGCTCAAATTCCGGGTAGTCCCCGGCTTCGATGGCCTCCCACAGGTCGCGGCGATGAAAATCGGGGTCGCGACCGGTCAGCTTCTGCGCTTCATCCCACACCAGCGACGCCTTGCCGGCCACCGGTTTCCAGTGGAAGCGGACGAAAGTGGCTTTGCCTTCGGCGTTGATCAGGCGGAAGGTGTGGATCCCAAAGCCTTCCATGGTGCGGTAGCTGCGCGGGATGCCGCGATCCGACATCGCCCACATCACATTGTGCAGCGTTTCCGGTTGCAGGGAGACATAGTCCCAGAAAGTATCGTGGGCGCTTTGCCCCTGCGGGATAGCCCAGTGGGGCTCAGGCTTCACGGCGTGGACGAAGTCGGGAAATTTCAGCGCGTCCTGGATAAAAAAGACCGGGGTATTGTTGCCGACCAGGTCGAATATCCCCTCGTCGGTGTAAAACTTGGTGGCGAAACCACGAATATCGCGGACGGTATCCGCCGATCCTGCGCCACCCTGCACGGTGGAGAAGCGCACAAAAACCGGGGTGATCTTATCGGCTGCCGAGAGAAAATCGGCTTTGGTCAACGCCGCCAGGCTTTTGTAGGGCTGGAAGTAACCGTGGGCCGCTGAGCCGCGGGCATGAACGATACGCTCAGGAATACGCTCATGGTCAAAGTGGGTGATCTTCTCCCGCAGAATGAAATCTTCCAGCAGCGTTGGGCCGCGGGCGCCGGCGCGTAGCGAATTCTGATCGTCGGCAATACGTACGCCCTGGTTGGTGGTCAGCGGAAAGTCTTCTCCGCCTTTACGCTGCGGCTCAAGGGCGTCAAGTTTGCTGCTGTGGGTTTCCGGTGCTTTCAGGCTGCCGGGGGCGGTCGGTTCGGCGCCTGGGGCGGTGGGTTTCGGCGTGGGTCGCCACTCCCGGTCATCCGGCGCCAGCGAGTCGAGACCCGGTTTCGCTTCCTCGCTGTCGTGGACCGGTGCCTGCTGGTGGTGAGGGTTTGGGTGCTTATCAGACATTACTCGTCTCCTGCTTTCATTGCTAAAAGTGGTCGTTGATAAACCAAAACCCTTCTAACTATAGAACATTACGCTGCCTGCGCCCGGCGCAGGGGCATGGAGTTATCCTAAAATGCGCATCGGCGGCAGGGGGGCGACGAACGGGTCCACAATCGGCTATGATAGAGGTTTCTGTTTCCCGCTCTGTTTAGTGAATCCATTTGTTATGAAATCATTGCGCCAACAAAATCGCCCTGTCATTAGCTACGTGCCGCGCGTGGAGCCTGCGCCCCCGGAACATGCCGTGAAAATGGACCATTTTCGCGATGTCTGGATTTTGCGCGGGAAGTATGTCGCCTTTCTGCTGATGGGGGAGCATTTTCGCCGCTCACCGGCGTTCAGCGTGCCGGAGTCGGCCCAGCGCTGGGCTAACCAGGTGCGTCAGGAAGGTGAGATTGAAGCCTGAGTCTGCTGCAGAAATAAAAAAACCGCTGATAATCAGCGGTTTTTTTGTGCTTACCGTTTAGCGATGCGCCAGTTCGGCCTCTTCTTCGCTATCGAAAATCGACTTGTCGGTCTGGCGCAGCCACTGGCTGGTCAGGGTCCCGGCGGTCATTGAGCCGTTAACGTTCAGCGCGGTACGCCCCATGTCGATCAGCGGTTCGACGGAGATCAGCAGCGCTACCAGGGTCACCGGCAGGCCCATCGCCGGCAGGACGATCAGCGCGGCGAAGGTGGCCCCGCCGCCCACCCCGGCGACGCCCGCCGAGCTGACGGTGACGATGCCCACGAGGGTGGCAATCCACATCGGATCCAGTGGGTTGATGCCCACGGTCGGCGCGACCATGACCGCCAGCATGGCCGGGTAGATACCGGCGCAGCCGTTCTGGCCGATGGTGGCGCCAAAGGAGGCGGAGAAGCTGGCAATTGACTCCGGCACGCCCAGGCGTCGGGTCTGGGCTTCCACGTTCAGCGGAATCGACGCGGCGCTGGAGCGGCTGGTGAAGGCGAAGGTGATCACCGGCCAGACTTTACGGAAGTACTTCAGCGGGCTGACGCCGTTAATCGCCAGCAGCAGGCCGTGGACAACAAACATAATGCCCAGCGCAATGTACGAAGCCACCACGAAGCCACCAAGTTTGATGATGTCCTGCAGATTCGACCCGGCAACCACTTTGGTCATCAGGGCCAGTACGCCGTAAGGAGTCAGCTGCATCACCAGACGAACCAGCTTCATCACCCAGCCCTGCAGGGTATCGATGGCCGTCAGCACGCGCTGGCCTTTTTCCACATCCTCTTTCAGCAGCTTAAGCGCCGCGACGCCGAGGAACGCTGAGAAAATGACGATGCTGATGATGGAGGTTGGGTTAGCCCCGGTCAGGTCAGCAAACGGGTTCTTCGGCACAAAGGAAAGGATCAGCTGCGGTACGCTAAGATCGGCCACTTTCCCCACATAGTTGCTCTGGATGGCGTTCAGACGGGCGGTTTCTGCGCTGCCCTGGACCAGACCCTCGGCGGTGAGGCCGAACATATTGGTCACCAGCACGCCAACCAGCGCGGCGATAAGCGTGGTGAACAGCAGAGTGCCTATGCTCAGGAAGCTGATTTTTCCCAGCTGAGAGGCATTATGCAGCCGGGCCACCGCGCTCAGGATCGAGGCGAAGACCAACGGCATCACAATCATTTGCAGCAGCTGGACATAGCCATTACCGACGATATTGAACCACTGGATGGAATCCTTCAGCACCTGGCTGTCAGACCCGTAGATCAGCTGCAGCGCGAGACCGAAGACCACGCCAATGGCCAGACCAACCAGCACTTTCCTGGCCAGGCTCCACTGTTTATGGCGAGTTTGCCCCAGCGCAAACAGTAATACGGCGAACACGACTACGTTCGCTATTAATGGAAAGTTCATCCCCGTTCTCCTGATATTTTTATAACCTGGGCTGGTCGATAACCAGCTCTTATGACGGCAAGGTTAGCAGAAGGCGTTATCAAGGACTTATATTCAAATGGAATGGGTTATAACCAAATTGCGTTTTCCGGCGGTTTATCGGCCACTCTGGTGACTAATAAAGCGATTGAAGGTGATTTGCAGGGAATTGATCACCCCGGAAGACCAGCGTATCGCGCTGTTGTCCGCCAGCGTCTGCGGCATCCAGACGGCATAGACGAACAGCGCCATGCATAAAGCGCGTTCCAGTTGGTTACCCTTGCGCGGTGCGAGGATCGGCAGCCGGAAGCGCCAGCGGCAGGGCCACAGCAGCGGCACCCCGGCGGGGGTGAGCATATCGGCGAGGATGTGGCTGAGATAGCCCAGCACCAGGCCCTGGAGGGCGTCCGCCGGGACAATCCAGCTGTCAGGCACTTTCAGATAGAACAGCGTCAGCGCGCCAAAGACGGCCAGCAGGCTGTGGGTAAAGCCGCGGTGGCCAAAGGCCCGTGCCACGGGCTTTGAGATCCAGCTCAGCCGCTGGCCGAGAAACGACTTAGGGTGATCGATATCCGGCAGCAGGCAGGTCAATACCGCAGAGGGCACAATATGCCACCAGTCGCCCTGCGCCAGCACCGGCGTTAACTCTGCGTTTTTGGCAAATACTGCGCAGGCGATTGAAAAGAAGAGATGGCCTTCCGCCGTCATGATAACACACCCTAAACTGTCGATTCATACAGTATAGGGTTTTTATACAGTGTACGGAAGAGGTGACGGTGTAACTCTTTGTCACAAATTCTCAGCGTGCCAGCCATCCGCCATCGACGGCCAGCGTATAGCCGTTAATATAGTCGGCGGCGGCCGAGGCGAGAAACACCACCGGCCCCTGCAGGTCTTTGGGTTCTCCCCAGCGACCGGCGGGAATGCGCTCGAGGATCGCCTGGTTACGTTCTTCATCTTCGCGCAGCGCCTGGGTGTTATTGGTAGCCATATATCCTGGCGCAATGGCGTTGACGTTGATGCGCTGGCCGGCCCATTCGTTGGCCAGCAGGCGGGTCAAACCCAGCACGCCGCTTTTCGAGGCGGTGTAGGAGGGGACGCGGATCCCGCCCTGAAACGAGAGCATCGAGGCGATGTTAATGATTTTGCCGCCATCGCCCTGGCGAATGAACTGCCTGGCGACCGCCTGGCTGAGAAAGAAAACCGCTTTGAGATTCAGATCGATCACCGCATCCCAGTCACTTTCCGTGAAGGTCAGGGCATCATGGCGGCGGATAATCCCGGCGTTATTGACCAGAATATCGACCCGACCCATCGCCGCGACCGCCTGGTCGACCAGCACGCTCATCTCATCCTGAAGGCTGAGATCCGCCTGAATGGCGTGAAAGCGGCGACCCAGCGCCTGAACCTGTGCCGCCGTGTCATGGGGAATTTTACGGTTGATGCCGACGATATCGCACCCGGCCTGCGCCAGGCCCAGCGTCATTCCCTGTCCCAGTCCGGTATCGCAACCGGTCACGATGGCGACCTTACCCGTCAGGTCGAAGGCGTTCAGTACCATATTCACCTCTGTCAGCTGATCTTCAGGCGTACGATGACGCCACCTGTGACCAGCATAGAGGCAGGAAAACAAAATTACAATTAAAATGAAACGATGTTTTGATTTTATTGCCGGCGGCGTGACAGCGATCGCGTCACCCGCCAGCGGCCTTACCCGAGCAGGGCTTCGGCGGTCAGGGCCTGCAGTGACGGGAGCTTGACGTCCGCCAGCACGAAGCGCGGGTCGCGGCTGTTCTCCGCTTCCGGTACCACGATAGCGCGCATGCGCGCGGCTTTGCTGGCGATCATGCCGTTGACCGAATCCTCCAGCGCGACGCAGCGCTGCGGGTCGACTCCCAGGGCAGCGGCGCAGTTGAGGTATACCTGCGGGTGCGGTTTGCTCCAGGGCAGATGTTCCGCGGAGGCGAGCGCATCAAACTGGTCGCGCAGTTCGAACATGTTGAGCACTTTCTCCAGCATCACCAGCGGCGAGGCCGAGGCCAGCCCTACCTTTAAGCCCTGAGCTTTACACAGGGCCACTGCCTCGCGTACGCCCGGTAGCAGCGGGCGTGAGGCTTCCACCAGCTCGATGGCGCGACGGATAATGCGCGCGGTGGCTTCTGCGCGATCGACGCCGTGCCACGGCTGCTGCGCGTACCACAGATCCACCACCAGGTCGATTCGCAGACCAAGCAGGTCGGGCAGTTCATCGCGGCGGCGGGTATCCACTCCCAGGCTTTCCATGACCTCGACCTCCGCCTGATCCCAGAGCGGCTCAGAGTCAATCAGCAACCCGTCCATATCAAAAATCGCGGCCTCAATGCGGCGCTTCGCTGACATATGTCCTTCTCCTGTTGCGTAATCAGATAAACGAATCGGCATTCATGGTATATCATACCGCGCGTTATTGGGCGAAATTCGCCGTGGAAGATAGACTTATACCCGACACATTCGGGTAAGCGAGGAGCGCCTGCGCCACGCAACAGGCGGCGGGCGAATCACCAACGCGTCTTTAACAAGGGGAACTCATGACGTACCAACAAGCTGGACGCATAGCGGTTATCAAACGCATTTTGGGATGGATCATCTTTATTCCCGCCGTGCTGTCGACGCTGATTTCTGTGCTCAAATTTATGTATGAGCACAGTGAAAAGAAACCCGGCATTGACGCGGTAATGATGGATTTTGCGCATGTCATGATTGAGATGATGCGCTTTAACACGCCGTTCCTGAACTTTTTCTGGTACAACTCGCCGCTGCCGGATTTCCACCACAGCCTGAACATCGGCTTCTGGATCATCTTCATTCTGGTGTTTGTCGGCATGGCGCTGCAGGCCTCCGGCGCGCGGATGGCAAGGCAGGCGAAATTTCTTCGCGAGGGGATTGAGGATCAGCTGATCCTCGAGCAGGCCAAAGGCGCAGAAGGGTTATCCCGTGAGCAGCTCGCTGAGCGGATCGTGGTACCGCGCCATACCATCCTTGTGCAATATTTCCCGCTGTATGTGCTGCCGGTGATCGTGATTATTATCGGTTACTTCTTCTTCTCGCTGCTGGGCTTTCTGTAAGCCAGGTGCCCGGTTAGCCGGGCGCCATCTTATTCTGCCGGCAGAGCCCGCGGTTTACCCTGATTATCGACGGCAACGTAGATAAACAGCGCTTCCGTCGCCTTATAGCGCTGGCCAATCGGTTCAGAAGAGACTTTTTTCACCCACACTTCGATGTTAATCGTCACCGAGGTGTTGCCGCGCTTCACACAGCGGGCGTAGCAGCACACCACGTCGCCGACGGCCACCGGGCGTAAAAAGGTCATCCCATCCACGCGCACGGTCACCACGCGACCCTGAGCGATCTCTTTGGCCATGATGGCGCCCCCGATATCCATCTGCGACATCAGCCAGCCGCCAAAAATATCCCCGTTGGCATTGGTATCCGCCGGCATTGCCAGGGTGCGTAAAACCATTTCGCCCTTCGGGGCAAGATCTGTAGTTGTCATGCTCTACTCTGTTGTGGTCAAAGACGATCAGCGGGATGCTACTATGAAAACGGGGCGGTGAGAATAGGGGAAAGCGCCCGCTGAGGCGGGCGCGGCACTTCAGAAGGAGAGGGTAACGCCGGCGTAATACGCGCGGCCAGGCTCATTGTAGGTCGAGGCGCCGGCGTTTTCGCGATACAGTTGCTTATCAAACAGATTACTTATTCCAGCGTTCAGGCGAATATCCCGGTTTAGCTGATACTGGGTACCGATCCCCACGATGGAATAGGCACCTATCTCGGTGGTGGCAAGGGTCCCGGTTTCGTTGCGAATTTCCGCATACTGACGCGGCTTCTGACGGCCATAAAGCGTCCAGTTCACATTCGCAGACAGGGCATCGTTTACCTGCCAGTCGAGCATCGTGTTAACGGTATATTTCGGGATAACCGACAGCGGATTGCCTGTCTCTTTACTTTCTGATTTGAGCATCCAGGTGGCATTGGTCCGCCAGCTTAGGACATCTCTCAGCACCGGGATCAGCAGATTTCCTTCCAGCCCCTCGACCACGGCTTTGCCGCCGTTCTGCCACTGCAGAATATTATTGCCGCTGGAGGTATAGCCCAGCACCTCGGTTCCGGAGACGATTTTGTTTTTGTAATCGTTGCGGAACCAGGTGACCCCGGCAGCGTAACCATTCAGGTTGAATTCGATACCGATCTCTTTGTTAATACTGATCTCCGGATCGAGGTCAGGGTTGCCCAGCAGATAGCAGCTGCCTTCAGCGATAGTGTTCGGACAACCGTTGCCGCGGGTGGAGAGCAAATAGCCTTCACTGGATTGATAGAGGTTAGGCGCTTTAAACACGCGCGCGATACCGGCCTTCAGCGTGAACATATCGCTCAGCGCCTGAGACAGATTGAGGCTTGGGCTCCAGTTGCTGCCAAACTGATTATGATAATCGAAGCGGATGCCGGGGATCAGGTTGGTGCCAGGCACGGCTTCGATATTATCTTCCAGATAGATACCGGTGAGGGTGGCGCTGTTTTTGGTACTACGTTGCGTAGGGTCGCCCGAGGTCCCAGGGATAGTCTCGCCGTTGCTGTTAGTGGCCTGCATTGATGCCGGGTCGTCGAGCTGGTCATGGTTCCATTCCATTCCCAGCGTCAGCGTCTGGTCCGCCAGCCAGAAGAAAGGCACATTGAATTCCGAGGTAGTACGCCAGGATTCCAGACGGCTGGTGGCATAATCCTCACTGTTGATCATGCCCTCGACGCGGCCGGTGGAGCCTTCCTGCAGGCGGGTATTGTTGGTTTTCTCGTAGTAAACACCGGCTTTGGACTGGCCCCAATCCCATAGACCGTTGTAGGTCAGTCCCCAGGACTGGCGATAGAGGCGATTAGTTTCGTGGCCGTACAGGGAGTCCACCAGCCCGTTCGGGCTAAGATTGCCGTTGCTGTACTGGGTATCACCAGCATAGATATTCCCCTGACGGCTATAGGCGTAGCTGAAATCGAGGATCTGTTGCGGGGTCATTTTCCATGACAGCAAGGCGTTAATATCTTTATTGCGTACCCCTTCGCGCCCCGCAGCGTAAGAGCCGTTTTGCGCATGGTTAATATCCCAGGCGTCGGGTTCCGTTTTATTGATATTGCCATACAGGCGCATCGTCAGCGCCTCGCCGGCGAGTGGGCCGCTGAGATTGAAGTTAGCGCGATTGGTCGTGCCTTCCTTGTTGTTTTCCGGCTGGTTGGTAAAGAAAGACAGCGAACCGTGCCAGTTGTTGGTCGGGCGTTTGGTAATGATATTGACCACTCCGCCCGCCGCGCCGGAACCATAGCGCGCGGCTGCCGGACCGCGGAGAACTTCAATCCGTTCGACCATCTCTGCAGGTACCCAGTTGCTGTCGCCCCGGGTATCGCGTTCACCGCGCCAGCTATAGCGAACCGCGTTACGTGACGTGACTGGTACCCCATCTATCAGGATCAGCGTGTTCTCCGGCCCCATGCCGCGGATATCAATCTGGCGGTTGTTGCCCCGACTGCCGCTGGCGCTGTTGCCGGTCAAGTTCACCCCGGGCATTTTACGGATGATGTCTGAGAGATCGTTGACCGGTGGCTGCTTAGCAATATCATCTGCCGTGATAATCGACACCCCGGGCTGTTGCTTAAGCACCTCTTCCGCCGTACTGCGCACAATCATCGTTTCGGTATCTTGTTCTGATTCTTCAGCAAAGGCGTTAGGGGCGAGGAGACTGGATATGACCAGCGCCAGGGTCGTGGGGACAGAATATTGCGGCGATCTCATGTAAATATCCTTTTCAAAGCAATGCAAAATGAGATCGAGAATATTAATGATAACCATTATCATTACAATGTAACGAGATGAATCTCCATAAAATCCTCACAATTACCGCAACTTTTTATGCAGTTGAGAGAAATCGTGAAGAGAGTCTGCACAGTGTGGCCGGGAAGCTGTCAGCGTATGCGCTGAGGTTGTGTGGTTGCAGGGAATGTTTGCCAGCGCAGTGAGATTATAGGGGGCGAGCGCGGCGCGCGATGGCGCGCCGGCGGAGGGGTTAGTGGTGGTCGTCCTGCGGCATATGGCGGTAGATGTAGATCCCGCTCAGCAGGGTAAAGACCAGTGTGAGGGCGGTTAAGCCAAAGACCTTGAAGTTCACCCAGATATTCTGCGGCAGCCAGAAGGCGATATAGATATTGGCCAGCCCGCAAAGGATAAAGAACACCGCCCAGGCCAGGTTAAGCCGCGACCAGACCTGCTGAGGCAGGGCCAGCTCTTTGCCCAGCATGCGCTGGATCAACGGCTTTTTCATCACCCACTGGCTGAACAGCAGTGCGCCGGCGAACAGGGCATAAATCACCGTCACCTTCCATTTAATAAACTCATCATTGTGGAAGAAGAGGGTTAATCCGCCGAAGACGGCCACCAGCACAAAGGTGATCAGCGCCATTTTTTCGACTTTACGGTAGCGTACCCAGCTGTAGATCAGCACGATAGCGGTCGCGACGATCAGCGCGGTAGTGGCGGCGTAGATATCGTAAAGCTTATAGAAGGCAAAGAAGACCACCAGCGGTAAAAAATCCAGAAACTGCTTCATACATCGATCCCGTCTTTCAGGACGGACCGGGGAAGACCCCGATCCTGGTTAAGATTAGTTGCGGATAAGCATATACACGCGGAATAAATAGATCAGCAACAGGGCGGATATCAGGTTGCTGATGGTATTGATGACCACCGCGCCGATGTTTGGCGTCAGGACAGCAAAGCTGGAAGCGAACAGTAACAGCAGAGTTTTCGCCACCAGCCAGCCAATGATAGCCGGCGCCACCAGCCGCAGATTGGCCCACGCCAGGCGCATGCTGCTGCGCATGGCGCTGAGGATACCCATTTTGTCCTGCACCAGCATGATCGGCGCAAAGGCCAGTACGATGGCCAGTAGCACGCCGGGTACCAGTACCAGCATCATCCCCATCTGCACCAGGAAGGTCGTGAAGAGGATCAACAGCAGCAGCTTCGGCAGCACCGGGGCTGAGGCGCCGATGGCGCGCAGGGCGCTAACGCGATGACCGGCAGAGACCAGCTGGATCAGCAGCAGAATGCCGCCGGCGAGGATCGCATTGCCCACCAGACCCGAGAAGGTAGATGCCGCCGAGGCGCGCAGCAGGATCTGCTGTTGCTCCGGCGTCATGTTCTGCACCAGTTCGAACAGGCCGGCGCTACCGGCGAGGTTGTCGCCTTCGCTGAGTATCGACAGCTGCTCGTCACTGGGTGAAAAGGCATGGCCAAGTACTACCGTAATAAACGCGCACAACAGCGCAATCAGCAAAATGGTAATGAACTGATTACGAAAAAAATTCCCGGTGTCACGGTAGACGGACTTCGCCGTGATAGACATGCATTCTCCTTGAGTGTTGCAGGTGTTAACTAGCCGGCGATTGTACCGCAAATCGTTCCGTCGTAGCACTCTCTGCACCATTCAGGGCAGGTATATCTTTGTAAAGAGGAATCAATGGCGGTAGGCCATAGCGCGCCCGCGCCCGGTTGCAGGCGTCATTTTCCTCACCATTCTCACCGGACATGGTGAATTCACGGCACGGGGAGGGACGGTTTTCATAAATAGTGCAGTGGACGGCGTCACCGATGTCGCCTGACAGCGCCGCGCAGCGGCTCTGTCGCTGGTTGGTGCCGCTCATGCAGCGCAGGAAAGGGGTCAGCGGCTCGGTCAGCGCGGAAGGCACCAGGCCACCCGCATCGTCGGCTTCCGCCCAGTAGAAAGAGACACGAAAATACGCACAACAGGCACCGCACGTCATGCACGGGTTGATTTCACTCATAATTACACCTGAAAAAAACGCATCAACACAGATTGTCGGCAGTTAACTTATCCAGCCGCTTCAGCGGCGGCAAGAGGGGCAGAAATATTTTTTTTCGCGAAAAGTGAAAATTGATGTGAGAAGGATTCAGGGTATTGCGATCGGTATCAAAAATTAATCTGGATCAATAAATGTTAAATCTAAGGTTTTAGTGTGATCTAAAACAGATCAAACGTAACTCGTTATAGGTATATTTGGCCGCGCTGAAAAACCATAATGAGGAAGTGGATATGAAGAAGTTAGCAGCGGCGGCATTAATTCTAAGCACGCTTTCCACCGGCAGCGTCTGGGCGCATGAGGCGGGTGAATTTTTCATTCGTGCCGGGACCGCCACCGTCCGACCGACGGAGGGCTCTGACAATGTGTTAGGCAGCCTTGGCAGTTTCAACGTCAGTAACAACACCCAGCTGGGTTTAACCTTTACCTATATGGCGACCGATAACATCGGCGTGGAACTGCTGGCGGCAACGCCGTTCCGCCATAAGGTCGGTACCGGGCCAACCGGGACTATCGCCACCGTCCATCAGTTGCCACCCACCCTGATGGCGCAGTGGTACTTTGGCGATGCACAAAGCAAGGTGCGCCCGTATGTGGGGGCTGGTATTAACTACACCACCTTCTTTAATGAAGACTTTAACGATACCGGCAAGGCGGCCGGGCTTTCCGATCTGAGCCTGAAGGACTCCTGGGGCGCGGCGGGGCAGGTTGGCCTCGATTATCTGATTAACCGTGACTGGCTGCTGAATATGTCGGTGTGGTACATGGATATCGACACCGATGTGAAATTCAAAGCCGGCGGTGTGGACCAGAAAGTCAGCACCCGTCTGGATCCGTGGGTGTTTATGTTCTCTGCGGGTTATCGGTTCTGATTCTTCTGCAAAACCCCAGCAAAACTCTCCTGCAAAACTGGTCGTTAAATGACCAGTTTTGTATCGTATCCAAGTGACTCCCCCTTGGCTGTTGGTAGCCATAGTTGATAAATGAGCTATTCAAGCTGTTAAATGCGATTTGTCGGTAATTCTGTGTGAGATTTAGGCTGTTTTGGGTTAAACTTTTCGTATTGATGCGTTTACATTCGCATGTTTATTTTAGCTGTACACACAAGAGGAGAGGGATATGCGGGCTATCAATATTCTTTCGTCAGATTTGCCAGAAATAAGTAGGTTTACCAAAGAATGCATCAATCATGGTCAAGCTTTGCTCTTCAAGGCTTCCAAAGAAGATGTGAAAGATATCTATTTCATTTTAAAGGATGGCGCCGATTTTTATGCTCTAGGCGATAAAGGTCAAGTTGTTAGCATGTATCGACCACTCAAACAAGATATGGTTATCGATGAAGTAGTTTATTTTTCGGATATTGATAAACCTAATTCACTTAGTAACTTCCATCTATCAATGAAGGGGTGATTTTTATGGGGTTGATGCAGGATGCGACAAAGTGGGTTTTATTTTTGGCGAGCCCTGAAGAGCCAGAAGAGCGGCATGTTCTTGATTTGGCTTTCGGATTGCATTGCTTAGAGTCTGCAGGGGTTTCTTCTGAAAATATTGAAATATTTATTGATGGCGATAATAGACAAAACATTATCAGTTGGATGTCGATTGGAAGTGACAATCCTTATGAGATTCTTCCTACTGAGCATTTTTTTAATACACACGGCGCCAATGCGCACTCAAATCTAGTTATGTTCGTAACTGGACATGGTGGGCCAAATGGAATAGCTGGCAAGCAAGACATAACACCATACCTTTTACTTACAACACTTAAAACCATGCCTGGCCTGGAAAAGGCTATAGTTTATCTTGGTCAGTGCTTTGCTGGTGTTTTCAACTATATAGGTGCAGGTTCTGGACGTTTTAAGGCGGCAGTTGAAAGAAAAGAAGCTGACGTTATTTTTATTGGTGCAACTAATTTGCATTCCAGTTTAAGCCTGTCTACTAAAGAGAACGTTTCATCTGAAGATGATCCATCGAAAGAGTTTAACTGGATTGCAAATGTATTTCTTTATAATGTGTTTAAGTGGTTTTCCAAACCAATCGACATTGATGGTGATGGGCGAATTACAATCATTGACTCATATAAGTTCGCTGGTTCTTACTCAAATATAATGAATAAAGACTTTAGAGTAAACTCCTTTGTAGCCTCTGTAGACCTCCACTCGGTTTGGAAAGATGCCGTAAAAGCAAGAGACGCTGAAAACACCCCTCAAAATGCAATGGACTTATCAATGATTGAAAAAAGATATGTAAACATCTTATCTAACAGTCATACTCATCAAGAATGCTGGATTCTTAATGCAATTCCAGCACAGTTTATTGAAGTATGATTATTATTTAGCGCGGTAAATTTATCGAGTGGCTAACGCGATGAAAAAAAACGATAACACACTAAGTTATTATTTTTTTTTCCACTCTTTCCCGCGCGAATCATTGTAACGATCTGTCATAGTTTTACTTGAGTGACCGAGTAGTACCTAGGTATCAATTCCTTGCGTTCTGTATAGACGCTCGGACAAGGAACGTTGTTCATGAAAACTGGGTGATGTACCGTTTTGCGCCCAGTCATACTCAACTTCGTCTCTGGCCTTAGTAAATGCCACTGTTAAAGTTGCCGGCTGTACCTTCCCTCCACGCTTTGCCTTTCCTTTGGCGTGGTGATGGTGAAGTAAATACTGGCTAAGCACCTGATCCCTACACAGAGAAATCACTTCACCCAGACTGATATCAAGTTGGTGACATCGCAGGGCGAGCGGTATCGCGATTTTTGCACCTGTTTTAGTCTGTTCGACAAGTAGATGATTATCTTCAATGTCGGTAAATTTCATTTTGCAAATATCTGACAACCGTTGACCGGTTACCACGGCAAGAAGCATCCCTTTCTGAATAAAATAATGCTCTTTCTTCGCCGCAGTATAAATTAACTTCCACTCTTCAAAAGTTAATCGTTGGCGCGTAATTTTGACGTGAGGTTTTTTTGCTGCTTCTGCTGGATTAAAACCAACGGGTACGTCCCCGAGTTGCTGTGCCTCTTTAAAAACGTCAATGACAACTTTTCTGAATATTTGCCCCATTCTGTTATGACCTTTTTCTTTGTACTCATCAAGTATGTTGACAATGTCTTTAACGGTTATCTGATCAAGTGAACGTAATCCAAGATGTTCATCCAATACTTTAAATGGTGGATTTTTTTGTTTTAATGTGTTGAGTTTAATTTCTCCGCGGCTATATCTTTCTTCTTGAATCTTTTTGTACCGAGTGATAAATGTTGTTACCGACGATGATCCCCCCACCCGCTCATGTACTTCGTTTTTTATTTTGAGGATATTCCTCATTTGTTGTTCTGCGAGTCGAGTGTTTGCTTCTATTGCAATCTCGGTGGCGATCTTTTCATCTGTACCTAATCCATGAAACTTACCTGTAACAGGGTGTTTATAACGCCAATATACTTTGTTCGTCCTTGAATCAAAGTACGGAGATAGCCCGGGAATATTGACGTTATGTTTGCGTGGTCTGCCCATCTTCAAGAATTCTCCTAAGTAACGGGTGATCTTTTTTTTCATCACTGGTTTCGTTGCCATCCCGACAAAGCGGGCTGTAATTTCTACCCGTCAACTTTTCCCGACTTTTTGAGGTGGAGGGGAAATCATTCCATTCTTAGCATATTTATTTAAGGTTGATGGGCCCGGAATAGGATCCCCAAACTCATGTTCTGCCCATACAGACAGAAGAACTAATCGCGACATATTTCCTCCTAATAATGGCCCAATACAGGGCCATTTGCTGAATTTGTAAAATCAGTTTTGAGTTGGTTTCTGCAGCACTTGATTTCCTTCAATGAGGCGCTGCCAGATTGCAGAAACATACCGGGCCTGGTGAATAGCATCGGCAAGTGCGTTGTGTCTTTCGCCCTCAAACGGGATGGTTTTTTGGGGTTCGTAGTTAATGGCATGACCGAGTTCTACCATTGTTCGCACGTCCCGATCGTTCCAGTATTCCCACGGATAATCTTCAGCGATGCAATCGTAAGAAGAACGCAGAATAGAGTTATCGAATGACGCACCGTTACCCCATACCTGTGCCTTTTTGCTCCCGCCAGCAACATTATCAGAGACAAATTCTCTGAACTGGAGTAATGCATCCAGCAACGGGATAGCATCATCATTTACGATCGCAGAGCGTGCTTCGGAGGACTGCTTAAGCCACCAGATAACAGTAGATGGATCGATTACGGCGCCCCAGTTCACAGAGGATTCAAGGCATACGACTTTATAGAAACTTTCTCCAATAGAGCCGGTTGCCGGGTCAAAAACAACCGCACCAATAGCGACGATAGGGGCGTTATGTTTTTTACCCATGGTTTCCAGATCAACCATAACGTGAACATAATCAATTGGCTGATCTTCCTCCTTATTATGATTACCGGATTCAATATCTACAGCATCCGTTTGATGAACAACTTCATCTGTTTTTTCTTTTTGGTTAACCTTGCCCGTAACGTCAACAAGACCGTCAACGGAAAATACTCCGTCCCCAATTTTTGAAAATTCAGGCTGCCTGGTCTTGGTAAGGTCTTCGGTTACCCACTTCGGATCCGTACCCGCCCGAATGGTGAGCATTATTGCCATGCTAACAGCGTGAGGGCTGAATAAATGACCAATAACCAGTTAACAGATGAGCAAATTGCTCAGTTGTTGGGTGATGCATGCATGGTGATTGGCGACAGGTTCGCGACTGTTGACGAACTGAGTGCGGCGAAGGCAATCAGGGCGTTAGCTGTGGAGCTACAGGAACGCCGCAAGGCTGACAGAGAGCCGGTGGCAGAAGTTTTATCTAACCGCCTTGGCAATGACGCGTCGACAATTGACAGGGCGGTTCCTGTTGGCACCCGGCTCTATCTCCAAGTGCAGCCAGTGCCGAAAGATGATGAGCCACTGCTTCGCATCAAGTAGACTCTTCTGATTACGGAATCACTTTAGTCTCAAAACAAGGGGGTGCTTATGTCGTACATAATGCCAGAAAAGGGACAGTTGAATCATTATGGTGTCGAAGCTTTTGGAATTCCTCTTTCAAGTCGACACGGAAAGGTATTGGAACTCTCTGAAATGCTTCGTTTTGCATATTATGTTGCCTCAGCAGGCCTTGCTGATCGCATCGTAAGCGTTTTCTATGATTCAGTCTCTTGCTGCTGTAATTTTGAGTTCATACAAGGATTTGACAAGTATTCAGAAGACGCGGACACAATCAAACAATGCGCATTACGCTCTATTGGACAATTTGAATGGTTCGACATGATCGAACACGGCGACTTTAACGGTTGATCAGCACCATTCCCAGAAGAGATGTCTAATGCGAACCACTTATGGGCGCCAGAAGTTGGATGTTACATAGTTGACTAAATTGCCTTCCGATAATTCTGTATATAAATACAGTATTATCGCGCGAGGGTACTTTTGTGGACTTTCCGTCACCAGCAAAAGATTATGCAGAGCAAAGGCTTATGGTTACTGATTTGTGCCATTTCGATGCAAACTGCAGGGTCATTGAAACGAGTGCTGGCTATGCCGTAATTGACGTGTCACGTCGTGCAAGCCAAGGGGATCATGTACTTATAACTTTCTCAGGGAATCTTCAGTTCGCCGCTGTTCGTGGGCGTTCGCTTATCACCTCCGATGGGGAAGCTATAGAAGGTGAGGCTTTGGATGATGTACTGGTTGAAGGTGTGGTGACTTTCCTTATCAACCGAGTTTATCAACACGAAGATGACAAAATCCCTGTAATTTAAACCTCAACCCGCCACGGCGGGTTTTGTCTTTTATGGAGAAAAAATCAATCTAAACATGAGCATGTGTTAGCGAAATGTGGCATTAAGAACTTGAACATTTCGCCTAACAGGTATGATGTTTATTTATACAGTATTTGCATTAGGAGCTAGTTATGAAAGTGGAAATCACGATTGATCGCCAAAAAAAATTGCCGGATGGCGCTGTGCCTGCTCTGGAGAAGGAGCTACTGCGGCGATTGGATCAAAACTTTAATAACTGCAGTCTTGTGATTCGTCGGGCCAGCACTGATGGGTTGACAGTGCTTGGTGGAATGGACGGAGATAAAAAACGTATAGAGGAAATCCTTCAGGACACCTGGGAAAGTGCTGACGACTGGTTTTGTTGAGTAGAGGTCCAGTGGCTGGCCTGGTTTATTTTGAGGATTTTTCTGTGGCTAAAAAACAAGAAATGCCGAACACCGGCTATGCAATTATCAGATGCGACGATGGGGTGATCGTAGCTCGTCTGACATCCTTTCCTGTGTGTGACCGCGCTCTGATGTACCGGCGTGGCGACACTGTTTCTTTTATGCCTTTGCAGCCGGATGATATAGTGGGTACGCTCTCTCTATTTTCGCAGATGATTGAAAAAGCTAGGTCTGTAGTTGGGGGACAGGCTCAGTCGAACTCGGTTACACCCTTATCGTCAAACTGACGAATCTGCAGATATTGCGCCTTGGATGCCCCCTTGGCGCGTCGAATAATCTTAGAGTAGCTATATTAAAATTGTTTTTTTATATGTTTTATGAATTAAAGATTATTTAAATCACTCTGTTTTTCAAGGGGTTAATTTAGTTAAATTAACAGGGCTAAATGGTAGGTTAAATAAAACGCTATTATTAACAATAAGTTAGTTCCACTCCTGCATTTCAAGCTTTGAAAGCGTCTTTTTTGTGTTGCTATTTTTTTTATATTTGCTATTACTTTTGTTGACGGCGTTCGTTATAGAGCTAATACAGATGCCACTGTATCTTTTTAGATAATGCTTAGGGTGGTGAGATTGATGAGCCTTGTAAATTATCAACAAATGCAAATTATCGCTGCATTTACCTTTGGTATTATTTTTGTATCAGTTGTTTTATTTCTTGTTTTTTACACTCCCAATCTGGATAGTAATAAGATGTGGGTAGTTCATGTTGTTATGTCCTTAGCTGCTGCTGGCGTTGCTGCTGTTCTTCCGGGATTTATTGACCTACAAGGTCGACTGCCATGGCTAAACATGACTGTAGTGAGGGCAGGTGGGGCGTTGGCAATTTTTTGTTTGGTCTTTCTTTATCCTATTAACAAAGCATCCCCCCCAAGCACAATTCCATATACGCCTGAAACTAATTCATTTGATAAAGCAAGGCGCTGGATTGATTTAATAAATATTAGAGACTTTCAAAGCGCATATAAAGAGCTAACTATAGTAAATAAAGGTCAACATAGCTTAGACTCATTCATTTCGGATGTTGAACCAATTATAAAAGCTCTGGGTAATTCTATGAGCCAAAATAAAAACGCCGATAATGCATTTTCATCCCCCCCTGCTAATGACTATCCTGTAGGATCATATCGTTATTATAGATTTCTAGCAAAATTTAGCAATGAAACAGACACAGTTGTTTTGGAAGTTCTGTTAGTAGGCGAGGAAGAAACTAAAGATTGGAAAGTTTATAGTTTTTCGATTCAAAAGATAAATCCCAGTGGGAATTTGGTTCCAGTAACACCATGGTGAGTTCCAGTAATACGGGTTTTGGTGCATATTGCTTCGGCTGATAACTATTATTTATAAAGTGGATGGGGTATGTTTTATAAAGCCTTTGTTTTATATTTATTATTCATTGCATCTGTAAAAGCTGATGTCTATTTAAATGTTCCTCATTCCATGCAGGAAACTCCTGTATGGTGTTGGGCGGCAGCAGCCCAACAGATTATTGCCTATAAAAAGGGAAGCGGAAATACACCTTCCCAGTGTCAGATTGTAGAGGTTGCTACAGGCTTGGGTCCGGGTGAATGTTGTCATGGAAATAATCCCCTATGTTATCACGGGGCGGGGTTCAACATTGTTGCTAATGTTATTTCTTATTTTGGGGGGGCGTATTCTAACTATGTGTTGCCTGCTAACCCATATGTTATTGAATCAACGTTAGCAACCGGAAGGCCTATTCTTGCACAATTGGCAATGAGTGGAGGAGGAACTCATGTGGTTGTTATCCGTGGGATAAGAATGTTACCTGCTCCAGCGCTTTTCGTAAACGATCCATTAATGACTGCTCCAATGTTTATTCCATTTATTAATCTTGCAAGTATTTGGATGGATGGCATTGTAATAAACTAAACTATTTTATCTTTGTGGCATTATACCCTATTTGCAATACGACTTTGAGTTTTTAATATATTTATGGCGTCACTGCGGAATGTAAACATTAAAATATGAAATACATTGCTAGCTAGATTTTTTATTGAAATTATGGAGTTATAGGCCTGAACAACCTATGCCTGCTGCGTCGCGGAGAGAAACCATGACGCAAACCCCCGAAGTATCAAAATCCC
>NZ_PIBN01000026.1:0-40277 GCF_002806655.1 Klebsiella sp. K-Nf6
GCGTTGAGCTAACCGGTACTAATGAACCGTGAGGCTTAACCTTACAACGCCGAAGATGTTTTGGCGATTTGAGAGAATTTTCAGCTCTGATACAGATTAGTCGATGCGTCCGGGTGACGTGTTGATAAAACAGAATTTGCCTGGCGGCGACAGCGCGGTGGTCCCACCTGACCCCATGCCGAACTCAGAAGTGAAACGCCGTAGCGCCGATGGTAGTGTGGGGTCTCCCCATGTGAGAGTAGGGAACTGCCAGGCATCAAATTTAGCGTGCTGATATGGCTCAGTTGGTAGAGCGCACCCTTGGTAAGGGTGAGGTCCCCAGTTCGACTCTGGGTATCAGCACCACTTTTTAGGTTAAAGTTCGGCACGTTGTAAAGAATTTGCCTGGCGACAATAGCGCGGCGGTCCCACCTGACCCCATGCCGAACTCAGAAGTGAAACGTCGTAGCGCCGATGGTAGTGTGGGGTCTCCCCATGTGAGAGTAGGGAATCGCCAGGCATCAAATAGAGCAAAAGGCCCAGTCGAAAGACTGAGCCTTTTGCTTTTGTTATATCTGTTGTTTGCCGATGAGCGCTCTCCGGAGTAGGGACAAATCCGCCGGGAGCGGATGTGAACGTTGCGCAGCAACGGCCCGGAGGGTAGCGGGCAGGACGCCCGCCATCATTCCCAGGCATCAAATAAAACGAAAGGCTCAGTCGGAAGACCGGGCTTTTTTGTTTTTTGCGGCCAGACGCGCCGCCAGCTCCCCCGGTGGCGCTGCGCTTACCGGGGCTACAGACCCCGTAGCCCGGAAAAGGTGCGCAGCACCGCCTCCGGGGAAAGCAGCGGTCATATCAACGTAAATGAAAGGCCCAGTCGTGTGACTGGGCCTTTTGTCTTTCTGGCGACTGAGCCGAAGGGAACGCCTCCAGGCTGAGCATTTGTGGAGCGGAGTTGCTAACGAGTCAGCGCCACGATACCTAACGTGAGACCGGCAACCGCTGCTGCCCCACCAGCGATCGCGCCAGCCGTTTCCCAGTTATCCTGTGTTGTGCCTTTTACACAGGTATTGGTATGCACCAGTCGGCCCTGCGAGTCATAGACAGGCACGCACGGGGAATCATGGGCACAGCCAGCAAGCAACGTTGCTAACAATGTCACTAATATTAATTTATTCATGGTATTACCTCTAAATAACCGTTTGCTGTCAACGTTGTTGACACATAACGGAATAGCTTATTTTACCACCGCAATGACACAGGCCTGGAAGGGGAAATAATCTCAAATTATGAGCAGTGTAAATATCGTGAAGAGAAATGAAAAATAATGAAGAGAATATGCAGGAAGGGATTTTCCAATGCGTTAGTCGGGGGTAAAAAATTAATATTTCTACTAACTTGTTGTTCTGATAGATATAAAAAAAGGCGCCGCATGACGCCTTGATAATTATAGTCGATTATTCAGCGTGCCGGGTAAAGCGTCGTCTGACGACCACGAAAAACACCGGAACAAAGAAGATCGCCAGTAGTGTCGCGGTAAGCATCCCGCCCATCACGCCGGTGCCCACTGCATTCTGAGCCCCACTACCGGCACCATGGCTAATCACCAGCGGCATGACCCCGAGGATAAAAGCCAGAGAGGTCATTAGAATAGGGCGCAGGCGCATCCGCGATGCCTCCAGCGTGGCCTCAATGATCCCTTTCCCTTCTTTCTCCATCAGATCCTTGGCGAACTCAACGATCAGGATCGCATTCTTCGCCGACAAACCGATCGTGGTTAAAAGACCGACCTGGAAGTAAACGTCATTATTCAACCCACGCAGTGTGGCGGCTAACAGTGCGCCAATGACCCCCAGCGGAACGACTAACATCACTGAGAACGGAATCGACCAGCTCTCATAGAGCGCCGCCAGGCACAGGAAGACGACGATCAGTGAGATGGCATAGAGCGCAGGCGCCTGGTTGCCGGAGAGGCGTTCCTGGTAAGACATTCCAGTCCAGTCGTAACCGATGCCGCTCGGCAGTTTACTGGCCAGTTGTTCCATCAGCGCCATGGCTTCCCCGGTACTTTTGCCTGGCGAGGCTTCACCGAGGATCTCCATGGATGGCAAACCGTTGTAACGCTCCAGGCGTGGCGAGCCATATATCCAGCGTGAAGTGACAAAGGCGGAGAACGGAACCATTTCGCCGTTGGCGCTACGAACGTACATGTTGTTAATGTCGCTCGGCAGCATACGGAAGTGGGCATCAGCCTGGACGTACACTTTCTTCACGCGGCCGCGGTCAATAAAATCATTGACGTAGTACCCCCCCAGCGCGGCGGATATCGTTTCATTGATATCGGAGAGAGATACGCCCAGCGCCTGCGCTTTTTCCTGATCGACATCCAGTTTGAACTGTGGGGTATCTTCCAGCCCATTGGGCCGTACCCGGACCAGTTGATCCGGATGCTGTTTCACCATGCCGAGCAGTTGGTTTCGCGCCTGGGTCAGGGCGGTATGGCCAAGCCCACCCTGGTCGATCAGTTCAAAGTCGAAGCCGGTGGCGGTACCCAGCTCAATAATGGCCGGCATGTTGAACGGGAAAACCATGGCGTCTTTTATCTGACTGAAGGCCACGGTGGCCCGTTTAATAATCGACTCCACGTTGTTTTCATCACCGCTACGCGCTTCCCAGGGTTTCAGGCTGACAAACGCCATGCCGGAGTTTTGCCCCTGGCCGCTGAAGCTGAAGCCGTTAACAGTAAAGACGCTTTCAACGTTGGCTTTCTCGTTATGCAGATAGTAGTCGGTTACGGTATCCAGCACCTTCTGCGTGCGCTCCTGGGTAGCGCCGGAAGGCAGCTGGATCATGGTCAGGAAGACGCCTTGATCCTCGTCGGGCAGAAAGGACGTGGGCAAACGCATGAACAACACGGCCATCCCCACGACTATCACCAGGTAGATCACCAGATAACGGCCTGTTCCACGCAGAATGCCGCTAACGCTGTTGGTATAGTGATTGACGCTCTGGTCAAAGCGGGCGTTAAACCAGCCGAAAAATCCTTTTTTCTCATGGTGTTCGGCTGAGGCTGGCTTCAACAACGTGGCGCAGAGGGCCGGCGTCAGCACCAGCGCAACCAGCACGGAGAGCGCCATGGCGGAGACAATGGTGATCGAAAATTGACGATAAATCGCGCCAGTCGAACCACCGAAAAAGGCCATCGGGACGAATACCGCAGAGAGCACCATGGCGATACCCACCAGCGCCCCCTGGATCTGCGACATCGACTTTTCTGTCGCTTCTTTTGGCGAGAGCTTCTCCTCAACCATTACACGTTCGACGTTTTCCACCACCACGATGGCGTCATCGACCAACAGGCCTATCGCCAGCACCATGCCAAACATCGTCAGGGTGTTGATGGAGTAGCCAAACATCGACAGTACCGCAAAGGTACCCAACAGCACGACAGGAACGGCAATCGTCGGAATGAGCGTTGCGCGTATGTTCTGCAGAAACAGATACATGACAAGAAAGACGAGGATAATTGCCTCAAAGAGCGTTTTAACCACTTCGTGAATGGAGATTTTGACGAAAGGGGTCGTATCGTACGGATAGACAACCTTCATCCCCTGAGGGAAGTAGGGCTGTAGCTCGGCCAGCTTCGCTTTAATCGCGGTGGCAGTATCCAGCGCGTTGGCGCCGGTCGCGAGCTTAATGCCCAGACCAGAGGCGGGTTTACCGTTAATTCTCGCGACGACGTTGTAGTTTTCTCCCCCCAGCTCAATGCGGGCGACGTCTTTCAGATGGACCACTGAGCCATCGGCATTGACCCGCAGTGTGACCTTGCCAAACTCCTGCGGATCTTTAAGCCGGGTCTGAGCGATGATCGACGCGTTCAGTTGCTGACCTTTCAGCGCCGGCGTACCGCCCAGCTGACCCGCGGCGATCTGATCGTTCTGAACCTTCAGCGCATTGATGACGTCGACCGGCGTGAGGTTGTATTTATTCAGCAAATTGCCGTCCAGCCAGACGCGCATGGCGTACTGGGCGCCGAACAGCTGCACATCACCTACACCATTGAGGCGGCTGATAGGGTCTTTTACGTTGGAGGCGACATAGTCAGAAATATCGTCCTGGGTGGTGGCCGGGTTATCAGAGATAAAGCCGGCAACCAGCAGGAAGCTGCTGCTGGATTTTTCGACGCTAATCCCTTGCTGCTGTACTTCCTGAGGCAGCAGCGGCGTAGCCAGCTGCAGTTTGTTTTGCACCTGCACCTGGGCGATATCCGGATCGGTGCCGGACTTAAAGGTGAGCGTAATGGTTACCGAGCCAGCGGAATCGCTGGTCGACGACATATACATCAGGTTGTCGATACCGTTCATATTCTGTTCGATAACCTGAGTGACCGTATCCTGCACGGTTTGCGCGTCAGCACCCGGGTAGGTGGCGGAGATCGCCACCGCAGGGGGCGCAATCGTTGGATACTGCGCTATCGGTAGCTGCAGGATGGCCAGGCCGCCGGCAATCATCATAATGATGGCCAGCACCCAGGCGAAGACCGGTCGATGGATAAAAAACTTAGACATAGCTGGGTATCCTTATTGTGCGGCCGGTGCCGCACGCTCCGCTTCCGCTTTGACGGTGACGCCAGGACGGACTTTCTGTAAGCCGCTGACAATCACTTTATCGCCCGGCTTCAGCCCGCTGGCGATGAGCCATTTATCGCCAACGGCCTGAGTCGCGACCACTTCCCGGGTTTCAACCTGGTTTTTGTCATTCACCAGCATCACGGAGGCATCGCCCCGCGGCGTGCGGGTCACTCCTTGCTGCGGCACCAGGATGGCCTGCGGATCGACACCTTCGTCTATGCGAGCGCGGACGAACATCCCCGGCAGCAGGGCATGCTGCGGGTTAGGGAAGATAGCGCGTAGCGTGATAGAGCCCGTGCTTTCATCGACAGTGACGTCAGAGAACTGCAGCGACCCTTTAAGCGGATAGGCCTGACCGTTCTCCATCACCAGCTCAACGCTTTTTGTATCACCGCCGCGCTGCAGGCTTTCCTGCTTAAGGCGCATAAAGTCATTGCTGGACTCCGTCACGTCAACATAGATGGGATCGAGCTGCTGGACGGTGGCCAGGGCATCCGACTGACCATTGGTGACCAGCGCGCCCTCGGTGACGCTCGATTTGCCGATGCGCCCACTTATGGGGGAGGTCACTTTGGTGTAGGCCAGGTTGATACGGGCGGTGTCTACGGCGGCTTTGGTGGCGATGACGTCGGCATCGGCCTGGCGGGCGGTGGCCACCGCCTGATCGTATTCCTGCTGGCTGATATATTTGGTCCCCAGCAGCGGAACATAGCGTTTCACCGTCAAATGGGCGATGGCGGCTGCGGCTTCGGCCTTGGCCTCATCGCCTTTAGCACTGTTCCAGGCAGCCTGATAGGTTGCCGGATCGATCTGATAGAGCGACTGACCTGCTTCGACATCACTTCCTTCAACAAAGTTACGCTTCAGGATGATACCGCTCACCTGGGGGCGGACTTCCGCCACGCGAAAAGCAGAGGTACGGCCTGGTAGTTCGGTGGTGACCGACAACGGTGCACTGTTCACGATATGGACCGTCACCTGCGGCGCCTGTGCATGGGGTTGCGGGTTGCCCGAATTATCGCAGCCGGTAAGCAATAAGGCCGAGATAATTAAACCGGATAAAAGTGTCACTCTGGCGTGAGTTGTCATTGCGGTTCCTTATAGATTACGTACCAAATTCGGCGGCGAATCTGTGAAAGAAAGAGGGAGTCAAAAAGCAGTTTGCCATCCTACAAATAAACGTCGCTGGATGTAAGGGATACTTATTTTTAAACGATCAGCAAGGCACGCAAAAACAAAAAAATGGTCGATCTGTTTTTGCTATTTATCTTAATTGTAAAACATAATAAACAGACATTGCTTTAATGAATGGGTTGGCTATTAATATTCATTAAGATGATTCGTTTGTTTTCCACATCAGAATTAACTTGTCTGCATTTTTGCTAAATAATATTTTGCACCAAATGTTAGATTAAGGGATCTTCAGAAAAATCTATATTGCCTGTTAATCGGGAACTGAGATCTTATATGGCGAGAAAAACCAAAGAGGAGGCGCTGCGCACGCGGCAGCTCCTGATTGAATCCGCGATCCAGCAGTTCGCCCTGCGGGGGGTGGCCAACACGACCCTGACGGATATCGCTGATGCGGCGGGGGTGACTCGCGGCGCCGTGTACTGGCATTTTGCCAGTAAGACGGCGCTGTTTAATGAGATGTGGCAGCAACAGCCACCGCTCAGGGATTTGATTCAGCAAAGCCTGGCGACAATGAATGAGAAGGAGCCCTTAAATGATTTGCGGCAGCGATTTATTGCCGGGCTACGCTATATTGCTGAGAATCCTCGCCAGCGTGCTCTGATGCAAATTCTTTATCAACGCTGTGAGTTTGCCAGCGATATGTTATCGGAAAGCGAAATTCGCCAACGTATTGGATTTAACTATTCCGTTATTGGTGGGATTCTGCAGCACTGTGTACGTAACAATATATTGCCAGCCGAAACAAATATCGACGTGATATTAATTGTTTTACATAGCGCCTTTTCCGGCTTGATTAAAAACTGGCTGCTCGATCCACAACGTTTCGATCTTTATCAGCAGGCACCTGCGCTGGTGGATAATATTATGGCGGTGGTCTGTGCTGCACGTTTATCGCAGGAGCCTGTACTGCGGGTGGTCAATCAGTAACGTGTTCTGCTGGCGCAGATAATAAAAAAGGCGCTTCCCCATGCCGAAGAGCGCCTTTTATATCAAGCAAGCAACTGACTAGTATCAGTTCATGCCGTATTTTTTCAGTTTTTTACGCAGTGTACCGCGGTTGATGCCCATCATCAGGGCTGCGCGGGTCTGGTTACCACGGGTGTATTGCATCACCATGTCCAACAGGGGCTGTTCAACTTCAGCCAGTACCAGCTCATACAGGTCATTCACATCCTGACCGTTCAGTTGAGCAAAATAGTTCTTCAGTGCCTGTTTAACCGAGTCACGCAGGGGTTTTTGAGTTACCTGATCCTGAGAGTTAACGGTAGAAACGGTCAGTACGTCAGAATTTACGCGTTGTTCGAACATAGTTCTGTCAGCTCTTTATTTCTATTACGCAAAATTTTCGAAGTATGCCTCCAACGCCTCCAGCTGTTCGCTGGCATCCTCAATGGCGTTGAATGTGCGCCGAAACTGGTCATCTGGAGCATGTTCCTGAAGATACCAGGAGACGTGTTTACGCGCGATTCGGTACCCTTTTGCCTGACCGTAAAAGTCATGCAATTCCCGAACGTGCGCACAAAGCAAGCGCTTAACCTCTGCCAGTGGCAGCGGGGGCAGCAGCTCTCCAGTGTCCAGATAATGCTGGATTTCCCGAAAGATCCAGGGTCTTCCCTGAGCTGCACGGCCTATCATCAGGGCATCAGCCCCTGTATAGTCGAGCACAGCTCTGGCTTTAAGCGGGTCAGTAATGTCACCATTCGCGATAATCGGAATGGAAACTTTCTGCTTAACTGCCCGAATACTGTCGTACTCAGCGTCTCCGTTAAACAAGCAGGCGCGGGTGCGTCCGTGAATAGTCAGAGCCTGAATGCCACACTCTTCGGCCAGTTGGGCAATCTCTACGCAGTTACGGTGTTCCGGTTCCCAACCGGTGCGAATCTTGAGTGTCACAGGAACGTCCACCGCGTTGACGACCGCCGTCAGGATTGACTTCACCTGCTCGGGGTACTGCAAGAGGGCTGAACCTGCAAGCTTGCGATTCACCTTTTTCGCCGGGCATCCCATATTGATATCTATAATCTGGGCACCACTTTCCACGTTAATCCGCGCGGCTGCAGCCATCTCTTCCGGTACGCTACCGGCGATTTGCACGGTACGAATACCGGGCTCATCGATATGCACCATCCGTAAACGGGACTTGTCACTCTCCCACACCTGTGGGTTAGAGGACATCATCTCAGAAACGGTTAAACCTGCTCCCATCTCGTAGCACAGCGTCCTGAATGGTCTGTCAGTAATGCCAGCCATGGGCGCTGCGATCAGGCGATTTCTGAGCTGGTGGTGTCCGATGCGCATGAGTTAAGAAATGACCATACTGTGACTGCAAGGCGGCGTATATTACGCATTTTTTGCACGAGATGAAAGGCCAAACTTTGAGCAATCCTCTGTTGCAGATCAATGAATCCGGGACTAGCGTAAAAGCGATGAATAAATACTTATATTAATCATTACTTTAATGGGGGATGGGTAATTTGTGTCCATTTATAAAATCATAAAACTTCTCGATTTTTCTTAGATAAACTCGCTACCTGGCGGCATAAAACGCTGTTTTTGTAGTCAAAAAAGTACGCTGTAGTGCGATCTGCCTCTCATTTCCAGGCATTATTTGGTGGCTACTGGAAACAAAAATGCGGCCCGCGGGCCGCATGGTGCTTAGTTTTTCCGGCCGGTAATCCGGCACCACTCCTCTTTCTCCACCACCGGGTCGAGGGTGAAGAGCGGGGCGTAGGCATCGCAGACGCTTTCCGCCTGGCTTGCCAGAATGCCGGAAAGACCCAGCAGACCGCCTGTAACCGGCAGCACGCTGATTAACGGGGCCAGCTCACGTAACGGGCCGGCCAGGATGTTGGCGACCACCACATCGGCTTTCATGGCTTCTGGCTGATCCTGCGGCAGATACAGTTCAAGGCGCTCTGAGACGCCATTACGCTGGGCGTTATCACGGCTGGCCTGGATGGCCTGCGGGTCGATATCAATTCCGATAGCTTTAGCGGCGCCCAGTTTCAGGGCGGCAATCGCCAGGATGCCGGAACCGCAGCCAAAATCGATAACGGTTTTGCCCTGCAGGTCAAGACCGTCGAGCCACTGCAGACACATGGCGGTAGTCGGATGGGTGCCGGTACCAAAGGCCAGTCCCGGATCAAGCATCACGTTGACCGCGTTCTCATCGGGGACATCGCGCCAACTCGGACAAATCCACAGGCGCTCACCGAAACGCATCGGGTGGAAGTTATCCATCCACTCGCGCTCCCAGTCTTTATCTTCCAGTTGCTCGATCTTATGCGCAAAGCCGGCGCCGAGGAGCGGATGCTGTTCAAGGATGGCAACCGCTTCGTTCATGTCGCTTTCTGCGTCGAACAGGCCGATAACATCGGTATCGCCCCATAAACGGGTTTCACCCGGCAGCGGCTCGAATACCGGCGTGTCGTGAGTGTCCTGGAAAGTGATGGAGACCGCTCCGGCCTCCATCAGCGCATCGCTCAGCGCTTCAGCGTTCGCGCCGGTGGTATTCAGTTTTAGTTGGATCCAAGGCATAGCAAAACTCTTTATTTATCAGTAGTCATAACAGGGGCTGGCGGGACGGGCTGGCCGAAACGGTTCCCGACGACAAAAGCCAACAAACTTAGCAGCAGCGAGGGCACGATAGGATGGAAGCCCAGGTACTGAATATGAAACGTCGCGAGCACGGCATACAGCACGCCGCCCACCAACATCGCGCTGAGCGCCCCGGCAGCGTTTGCCCGCTCCCAGTAGAGGCCCAGCACCAGCGGCCATAAGAACACCGCTTCCAGGCCGCCAAAGGCCAGCAGATTGAGCCAGATAATCATTTCCGGCGGCCGCCAGGCGGCCAGCATCATTAATATACCCAGCACTAAGGTGGCGATCGTTGAGATCCGCTTGAGCTTCTGCTCATTGCGTTTTTTTGTCGGCTGCGCGCTGAGCCACAGATCTTTAATGATCGTAGCCGATGCCTGCAGTAAATGGGCGTTCACGTTCGACATAATCGCCGCCATCGGCGCGGCTAAAAACAGTCCCGCAGCCCACGGCGGCAGCACCTGGACCATCAAGGTGGGGATCACCTGATCGGGAACGGTCAGATCCGGCAGAACGGCACGGCCAAGAGCGCCGGCGAGATGCATGCCGAACATCAGAATCGCCACGACGATCGTGCCAATAACAATCCCGCGGTGCACGGCTTTGCTGTCTTTGTAGGAGATACAGCGCACGGCGGTATGCGGCAGGCCGATAACGCCGAAGCAAACCAGCACCCAGAACGAGGTCATAAAGGTGGGGGTCAGGATATCATCCGCGCCGTGCGGCGATACCAGCTGTGGGTCGATCCGCTGCAGCGTATCTACCGCCTGATGCAGGCCACCGGCGGCATGTACCACGCCGACCAGCAGGACGATCGTGCCGATCAACATCACCATCCCCTGCATCGTATCGTTAAGTACGCTGGCGCGGAAACCACCGAAAGCGGTATACAGCGCGATGGTGATCCCAAAGATCAGCAGCCCGGTTTCGTACTTGATCCCGGCGGCGGTCTCCAGCAGGCGCGCGCCGCCGATAAACTGCACAGCGATGGCGCCGACAAAAGCGACCAGCAGGCTGACGCTGGCAATCCACACCACCGCTCGGTTTTGGTAGCGAGCTTGCAGCATGTCGTTCAGGGTGATCGCATTATAGCGGCGTGCCAGGATCGCGAATTTTTTACCGAGGATCCCAAGAGAAAGCCAGATCGTCGGTACCTGGATCATCGCTAACAGTACCCAACCCAGCCCATATTTATAGGCGGCGCCGGGGCCGCCTATAAATGAGCTGGCGCTAATATAGGTGGCGGTGAGGGTCATGGCTAAGACAAACCCCCCCATCGATCGACTGCCGAGGAAATACTCGCTAAGGAAGTTCCCGGTACTGCGTTTACGCATCGCGTAAATCGACAGTCCGAAGACGACAAACAGGTAAGCGATCAGCACCACGATAATCTCAAGCTGCATCGTTATCCTCCAGAGAGATATCACGGAAGATAAAGCGCACCATCGCCCAGCACAGCAGTATAAACAGCAGCGGCACCAGCAGGCAGGCCATTTCAAACCAATGCGGCAGGCCGGTAAAACCGATACCGACGCCCGGCAGATAGGCCGCCGCCAGCCAGGCGGCAAGATAGAGAAGGGTCAGCCACAGCGCCCAGCGCGCTTCTTTATGGGCCTGAACAAAACGTTTGTCCATTTTTTGTCCCTTGAGGATGAAGAAAGCGGGGATTGTACCGCATGGAAAAGTCGAGGGGAGAGAAAAAGAAAAAAGGCCGGATTAACCGGCCTTTTGCAGCGAATACAGGATTATTTTTCCTGCAGTCCGAGCTTTTTCTCCAGATAGTGGATGTTAGTACCACCATGCTGGAAGTTCTCGTCGCTCATAATGCGCATCTGCAGATCAACGTTGGTTTTGATGCCATCGATGATCAGCTCCTGCAGCGCATTCTTCATGCGGGCAATCGCCACGTCACGGCTTTCGCCGTAGCAGATCAGCTTACCGATCATGGAGTCATAGTACGGCGGTACGGTGTAACCGGCGTAGATATGAGACTCCCAGCGCACACCAAAACCGCCCGGCGCGTGGAAGCGGGTAATTTTACCCGGGCTCGGCAGGAAGGTGTTCGGGTCTTCGGCGTTGATACGGCATTCCACCGCATGGCCTCTGACGACCACTTCATCCTGCTTGATGGACAGCGGCTGGCCGGCTGCAATACGCAGCTGCTCTTTGATCAGGTCAACGCCAGTGATCATTTCGGTAACCGGGTGTTCTACCTGAATACGGGTGTTCATTTCAATGAAGTAGAACTCGCCGTTTTCGAACAGGAACTCGAACGTACCCGCCCCGCGGTAGCCGATATCCACACAGGCTTTCGAGCAACGCTCGCCGATGTAGCGACGCAGTTCCGGGGTGATGCCCGGCGCCGGCGCTTCTTCGACCACTTTCTGGTGACGACGCTGCATGGAGCAGTCACGCTCTGCCAGATAGATAGCGTTACCCTGACCGTCCGCCAGTACCTGGATCTCGATGTGGCGAGGATTTTCCAGGTATTTCTCCATGTAGACCATGTCGTTATTGAAAGCCGCTTTCGCTTCCGCTTTGGTCATGGAGATAGACTGCGCCAGTTCAGCGTCGCTACGCACAACGCGCATACCGCGACCGCCGCCGCCGCCGGAGGCTTTGATGATCACCGGATAACCAATGCGTTTGGCATGGGCGCGGTTAGCGTCCATATCGTCGGTCAGCGGGCCGTCAGAACCAGGAACGGTCGGGACGCCGGCTTTTTTCATCGCAGTGATCGCGGACACCTTGTCGCCCATCAGGCGGATAGTGTCGGCTTTCGGACCGATGAAGATAAAGCCGGAGCGCTCAACCTGCTCGGCAAAGTTGGCGTTCTCGGAAAGGAAACCATAACCCGGGTGAATCGCTATCGCGCCGGTGATTTCCGCCGCGCTGATGATAGCCGGGATGTTGAGATAGCTTTTTACGGACGGAGCCGGGCCAATACAGACCGTCTCGTCCGCTAACAATACGTGTTTTAGATCGCGATCCGCGGTGGAGTGCACAGCGACGGTCTTGATGCCCAGTTCTTTACAGGCACGCAGGATGCGCAATGCGATCTCGCCACGGTTAGCGATGACAATTTTATCCAGCATGTTCGCCTCGTTACTCGATAACTACCAGCGGCTCGTCGAATTCTACCGGTTGGCCGCTTTCGATCAGAATGGCTTTCACCACGCCGGCTTTGTCGGCTTCGATCTGGTTCATCATTTTCATCGCTTCGACGATGCACAGGGTGTCGCCCACGTTAACTTTCTGGCCAACTTCCACAAACGCTTTCGCGTCCGGGCTTGGCGTACGATAGAAAGTACCAACCATCGGGGAACGTACGATGTGACCACTGATTTCCGCTTTTGCCGGCGCTTCAGCTGCAGCAGCTGGTGCGGCAGCCGCGGCGGCAGGCGCCTGAGGCTGCATCATCGGCGCAGCATAAGCCTGCTGCATAACCGGATAGCTTGCGACCGGTGCAGAGCGGCTGATGCGAACAGACTCTTCGCCTTCAGAAATTTCCAGTTCGGAGATACCTGATTCTTCAACCAGCTCGATCAGTTTTTTAATCTTACGAATATCCATGAGTGGGTTCCGTACTCTTTGTTTAGTGTGATTGTGACAGGCGTTTTACCGCCGTCTGTAAAGCGTATGAATAGCCGTCCGCCCCCAGACCGCAAATGACGCCAGCGGCGACATCTGACAGGTATGAGTGCTGGCGGAAGGGTTCGCGTGCATGCACGTTGCTCAAGTGAATCTCGATAAACGGGATGTTCACGGCAAGCAAAGCGTCACGGATTGCTACGCTGGTATGCGCGAACGCGGCCGGATTAATCAGGATATAGTCCACGTTGTCTTTAGCCTGATGAATTCGGTCGATTAACGCATACTCCGCGTTGGACTGCAGGTGATCCAGGCTCACATTCAGTGCCGCCGCCTCAGATGTCAAACGGTTAACAATTTCAGCCAGCGAGAGGGTGCCATACTTATCAGGCTCGCGGGTACCGAGCATGTTAATGTTTGGACCATTCAAAAGCAAAATGTGAAACTTGTCAGCCATCGTGTGGCGATCTCCTGCCATCTTCGGGTAAAAAACAACATATACCTTCAATGCGCCCTTGTCACCTTTTCAGGGTCAGAAAACCCCGTCAGGAAAACCAAAGTCGCACATTATAACGATTTCGTAGCAATTGGCAGCTAAATACTGGTCTTATCAGGGAAGATTATCAACCGCTATCGTAAAAAGAGTCGCGGTTGATAAAAGATCTGCGGGAAACTGCACATTACCGGATTCAGCGCCACCACTGGCGGAACTTCTTATAACGCCATGCCAAAAGCACCACCGCCAGCAGGGCATAAATGATGGGCTGCGGCGAGACGATCTTCACTGACCACAGGTAGTGAATCGGCGCGAGGATCGCCACCAGATAGACGAAGTTGTGCAAAAGTTGCCAACGACGGCCCAGTTTTCGCTGCATTGCCTGCGTCGAGGTCACCGCCAGCGCCAGCAGGATCATCCAGCAGACCATGCCTAACGTCAGATAGGGGCGATTGATAATCTCCGAGCCCAGCAGCGTCAGATTGTTAATGCCCAGCTCCAGCAAGGTGTAGCTGGTCAGGTGCAGCGTCGCCCAGGCAAAACACCATAGACCTAACAGGCGGCGAATGCGAATCAATAATGGCTGTTTCGCGTAGCGCGCCAGCGGGGATACCAGCAGCGTTGCCAGCAGGAACTTAAGCGCCATCCTGCCGGTAAAGTGCTGGATATCCTTGGCCGGGTCGGCGCTAAAGTAGCCCTGATGTCCGGCCCAGAACAACCAGACCAGCGGCAAAAACCCCGCCAGGTGGAGTAGGACTTTCAACCAGGCGATCTGTTTGACGGTGAAACGCACTAGAAGTTCTCCCGCAAGTTCATACCACGATACAGTGAGGCCACTTCGTCGGCATAGCCGTTAAATAACAATGTCGGCTGACGCTTCACGTCGAGCACTCCGCCTGAGCCGATGAACCGCTCGCTGGCCTGCGACCAGCGGGGATGATCGACATGGGGATTAACGTTGGCAAAGAAGCCGTATTCGTCCGGCGCCGCCAGATTCCAGGTGGTCGGCGGCTGCTCGCGCGTTAGCTCAATGCTGACGATGGATTTAATGCCTTTAAAACCGTACTTCCACGGCACGGTCAGGCGGACCGGCGCGCCGTTTTGCGGCGGAAGCGCTTTGCCATACACCCCGACAGTGAGCAGCGTCAGCGGGTGCATGGCTTCGTCAAGCCGCAACCCTTCCACGTAAGGGTAAGCGAGCCCTCCGCCGATAAAACGATCTTTCTGCCCGGGCATTTGATCCGGGGCGTAAAGGGTTTTGAAGGCGACATAGCGTGCGTTGCTGGTGGGCTCCACCAGCGCCAACAGTTTATGCAGCGGGAAACCGACCCAGGGAACGACCATCGACCAGGCCTCCACGCAGCGCATACGGTAAATGCGCTCCTCCAGCGGAAAGCGTTTGGTCAGATCGTCATGGTCAAGGGTCAGCGGCTTCGCCACTTCACCGCCGATGGTCAGTGTCCAGGGATCGGTGCGCAGGCTACCTGCGTTCGCCGCTGGGTCGGCTTTATCGAGGCCGAATTCATAAAAGTTATTGTAACCGGCGACCTTATCTTCCGGGGTGAGCGTCAGATTAGCCTGCCACTCGGCGGGTTTAGCAAAGTCCAGGGCCTTGCCCGCCGGAGCCGGCGGGCGATCATTGCCTTTAAACCAGTCCAGCAGATCGGCCTGCGCGGTAGCGGGAAGCGAGAGGGCGGTCGCGCTGATGCCCAGCATTTTCAGTACCTGGCGCCGCTTGAGCATAAAAACGGATTCGGCCGTGACGTCGGCTTCCGTCAGTTTTTTTCTTTTCATGGTGTCCTCCGTCATGCGTTTCCCTAAGCATGACGGAGACGACGATTTATCGCGAATATGTCACGAAAAATTGCAGATTAGGATGAGGAGCCGCCGCCGAAGCAGAGGCGCGGTCGTCCAGGAATCATCGGAAAGTGGCACAAGACGTTTCCTTTACCGCGCTTGACCCGGCATCTTTATCAGGGCAAAGAGGGTGGAAAGCGAGTCTGCAGGTAAAAGCCGTAATAATTTGCGCCGCTGGCGCCGGTTTGTCATCCTGCGTCTAAAATTAAAGCGCTTCTGGCGCAGGCCGCAGGTGGGCAATGATTGGCAAATTTTTTCTGCCGACTATACTCGCTATCGGCATACTTTCGCCGATAATACGCATTCCATTGCCAGACTCGCCATCTTTGATAGTATGCGTCGCGCTTTAAAAGGTTAATGCTAGCGGCAAGGCGCGCGCCGGCACGGGAGCCTGATGGTTCATCGGGCAGTCATTCACTCGCGGAGTTAACACAGGGATGCGATTAACGACGAAGTTCTCAGCCTTTATCACGCTGCTAACTAGCCTGACCATCTTTGTCACGCTGATTGGCGCTTCGCTGAGTTTTTATAACGGCATTGAGAACAAGGTCGAAAACCGGGTTCAGGCGGTGGCGACCATGCTGGACAACCGGCTCATCACCACCTCTTTTGATAAGCTTGAGCCGCAGCTGGATGAGCTGATGACGCCGATCGAGATCGTGCATATCGATTTCATGCTTAACGGCAAACCACTCTACAGCCACTCCCGAACCGACAGTTATCGCCCGTTGGGCAGCCATGAGCAATTCCGTGAGATCACGGTCCCGTCACTGAAACACCCTGGTATCACTCTGCATCTGGTCTACATCGACCCGATGGTGAACTATTTCCGCTCGCTGTCGATCACGGCCCCGCTGTCGATCTCCATCGGCTTCATGGTGGTGATTATTTTCTTCGCCGTCCGCTGGATCCGCCGCCAGCTGGCTGGTCAGGAGCTGCTTGAGCTTCGTTCCACGCGTATCCTGAGCGGCGAGCGCGGGCCCCAGGTGCGCGGGTCGGTCTATGAATGGCCGGCCAGCACCAGCAGCGCGCTGGATATGCTGCTGTCGGAGCTGCAGTTTGCCAGCGATCAGCGCAGCCGTATGGATACGCTGATTCGCTCCTATGCGGCACAGGATTCTAAAACGGGTCTGAATAACCGCCTGTTCTTTGATAATCAGCTGGCCACGCTGCTGGAAGACCAGGAGAAAGTGGGCGCCTACGGCATCGTCATGATGATCCGTCTGCCGGAGTTCGATCTGCTGCGGGACAACTGGGGACGAGCGGCGGCTGAAGAGCATTACTTCACGCTTATCAACCTGCTCTCTACCTTTATTATGCGTTATCCCGGCGCGCTACTGGCGCGTTATCACCGTAGTGACTTCGCCGTACTGCTGCCGCACCGCACGTTAAAAGAGGCGGATAGCATCGCCGGGCTGTTGCTGAAAGCCATGGACGCGCTGCCGCCAACGCGCATTCTCGATCGTGACGATATGATGCACATCGGGATCTGTGCTTTCCGCAGCGGGCAATCGACAGCGCAGGTGATGGAACATGCGGAAGCGGCAACGCGCAACGCGGTGCTGCAGGGCAGCAACAGTTGGTCGGTTTATGATGACACCCTTCCGGAGAAAGGCCGCGGCAACGTGCGCTGGCGGACGCTGATCGAACAGATGCTGAGCCGCGGGGGACCGCGGTTGTACCAAAAACCTGCCGTTACCCGAGATGGGCGGGTGCATCACCGTGAACTGATGTCCCGGATGTACGACGGTAAAGAAGAGGTGATTGCGGCCGAGTATATGCCGATGGTGCTGCAGTTTGGTCTGGCGGAGGAGTATGACCGCCTGCAGGTAACGCGCCTGCTGCCATTTTTAGGCTTCTGGCCTGAAGAAAACCTGGCGTTACAACTGTCGGTGGAGTCGCTGATCCGTCCTCGTTTCCAGCGCTGGCTGCGCGATGCCCTGATGCAGTGTGAAAAATCGCAGCGTCAGCGGATTATTTTTGAACTTGCAGAGGCAGATGTTTGTCAATATATCGGCCGTCTACAGCCGGTTATGCGGTTAGTTAACGCCCTGGGTGTTCGGGTGGCGGTCGTTCAGGCGGGGTTAACCCTGGTGGGAACCAGCTGGATCAAGCAGTTGGATGCGGAGTTGATCAAACTGCATCCTGGGCTGGCGCGCAACATTGAAAAGCGCAGCGAGAACCAGCTACTGGTGCAAAGTCTGGTGGAAGCCTGCAAAGGCATGCCTATGCAAGTTTTTGCGACTGGCGTACGTAGCCGCAGCGAGTGGTTGGTGCTGTCTCAATGCGGTGTCACAGGCGGTCAGGGGGAATTTTTTGCGGCCTCACAGCTACTTGACACAAATGTGAAAAAATATTCGCAAAGATACTCGGTTTGATCTGCCGTTTAGCGTGATTTCACGTAGAATAACGCGCGCCATCGTGAAGGGGGTGTGCTTGTCTACCCGCCGGATCATCGCAATGTAAATGCCAGTGACCCTCCTTTGACAGGTTACAAATTCAGGCGTGGAGCGCTGCTGAAGATTTCAGCAATGAACGGAGTCGGAAAAATTTGTAACAAAGGAAATGAACTGCACTAATTTTCACCGCAGCAGGTGATTTTTGCGCCTTGTCGCTGCTGCGTGTGGTTGGTAAAGTAAGCGGATTTTGTTTTCCGCCCCAGCTTTCAGGATTATCCCTTAGTATGTTAAAAAAATTTCGTGGCATGTTTTCCAATGACCTGTCCATTGACCTGGGTACCGCGAATACCCTTATTTACGTAAAAGGACAAGGCATCGTATTGAATGAGCCTTCCGTGGTGGCCATTCGTCAGGATCGTGCCGGATCGCCGAAAAGCGTCGCCGCCGTAGGTCATGAAGCGAAGCAGATGCTCGGCCGTACCCCGGGTAATATTGCGGCGATTCGCCCGATGAAGGACGGCGTCATCGCTGACTTCTTCGTGACGGAAAAGATGCTGCAGCACTTTATCAAACAAGTGCACAGCAACAGCTTTATGCGCCCGAGCCCGCGCGTGCTGGTGTGCGTACCGGTTGGTGCCACTCAGGTTGAGCGTCGTGCGATCCGTGAATCCGCGCAGGGCGCTGGCGCTCGTGAAGTCTTCCTGATCGAAGAGCCGATGGCGGCAGCGATTGGCGCAGGCTTACCGGTTTCTGAAGCGACCGGTTCTATGGTTGTCGATATCGGCGGCGGTACTACTGAAGTCGCGGTTATCTCCCTGAACGGCGTGGTTTACTCTTCTTCCGTGCGTATCGGCGGCGACCGTTTCGACGAAGCCGTGATTAATTATGTGCGTCGTAACTACGGTTCCCTGATCGGTGAAGCGACCGCTGAGCGTATCAAACACGAAATCGGTTCGGCTTACCCGGGCGATGAAGTGCGTGAAATCGAAGTTCGCGGCCGTAACCTGGCGGAAGGCGTTCCACGTGGCTTCACCCTGAACTCAAACGAAATTCTTGAAGCGCTGCAGGAGCCACTGACCGGCATCGTGAGTGCGGTCATGGTTGCCCTTGAGCAGTGCCCGCCGGAACTGGCTTCTGATATCTCCGAACGCGGGATGGTTCTCACCGGCGGTGGTGCGCTGCTGCGTAACCTGGACCGTCTGTTAATGGAAGAAACCGGTATTCCAGTCGTGGTTGCTGAAGATCCGCTGACCTGCGTAGCGCGTGGCGGCGGCAAGGCGCTGGAAATGATCGACATGCACGGCGGCGACCTGTTTAGCGAAGAGTAGTCAGCCTGAAGGTCTGGGGTGGCTTAACGGCTGCCCCTGGTCTTTACTGACACGAGAATACGCATAGCCTATGAAGCCAATTTTTAGCCGTGGCCCCTCGCTACAGATTCGCCTTATTCTGGCGGTGCTGGTGGCGCTTGGCGTAATTATCGCCGACAGCCGCCTGGGTACGTTCAGTCAAATCAGAACGTACATGGATACAGCCGTCAGCCCTTTCTACTTTGTCTCTAATGGTCCCCGGGAACTGCTCGACAGCGTATCGCAAACGCTGGCGACCCGCGATCAGCTCGAACTGGAAAATCGCGCGCTGCGTCAGGAGCTGTTGCTGAAAAACAGCGATCTGCTGATGCTGGGCCAGTACAAGCAGGAGAACGCGCGTCTGCGGGAACTGCTTGGCTCGCCGCTGCGCCAGGACGAACAAAAAATGGTGACGCAGGTCATCTCAACGGTTAACGATCCCTACAGCGATCAGGTCGTTATCGATAAGGGCAGCGTGAACGGCGTTTACGAAGGCCAGCCGGTTATCAGCGATAAAGGCGTGGTGGGGCAGGTGGTAGCGGTGGCGAAAATGACCAGCCGGGTGCTGCTGATCTGTGATGCCACCCATGCGCTGCCGATCCAGGTCCTGCGTAACGACATTCGCGTGATTGCCGCCGGTAACGGCTGTACCGACGATCTCCAGCTTGAACATCTGCCGGCGAATACCGATATTCGCGTCGGTGATGTGCTGGTGACCTCTGGTCTCGGCGGCCGCTTCCCGGAAGGGTATCCGGTTGGCGTGGTCTCCTCAGTGAAGCTGGACACTCAGCGTGCCTACACCGTGATTCAGGCACGTCCGACGGCCGGTCTGCAACGCTTGCGTTATCTGTTGTTGCTGTGGGGCGCCGATCGCAATGGCGCCAACCCGATGACCCCGGAAGAGGTCCATCGTGTGGCTAACGAACGCCTGATGCAGATGATGCCGCAGGTGCTGCCTGCGCCGGATGCGATGGGGCCGCAGATGCCAGCGCCAGCCACCGGGCTGACGCCATCGCAGCCGTCTCTGCCTGCAGGGGGGCAATAGTGGCAAGTTACCGTAGCCAGGGACGCTGGGTTATCTGGCTCTCGTTTCTTATCGCGCTATTGCTGCAAATTATGCCCTGGCCGGCGGACATCAGCGTTTTCCGGCCCAACTGGGTATTATTGATCCTGCTGTACTGGATCCTCGCCCTGCCGCATCGGGTGAACGTAGGGACGGGCTTCGTGATGGGGGCTATTCTTGATCTCATTAGCGGCTCGACGCTGGGCGTTCGCGCGCTGTCCTTAAGCATCATCGCCTATCTGGTCGCGCTGAAGTATCAGCTGTTCCGTAACCTGGCGCTGTGGCAACAGGCGCTGGTGGTGATGCTGTTATCCCTGGCCGTGGATATCATTGTTTTCTGGGCAGAGTTTTTAGTGATCAACGTCTCTTTCCGTCCAGAAGTATTCTGGAGTAGTGTAGTAAATGGTGTCCTCTGGCCATGGCTCTTCCTGCTGATGCGCAAAGTGCGTCAGCAATTTGCAGTGCAATAAGGTTGATATGACAACTCTGTATCTTGCTTCTGGTTCCCCGCGTCGGCAGGAACTGCTGACTCAGCTTGGTCTCACTTTCGAACGTCTGGTTCCTGGTATCGAGGAACAGCGCCAGCCGCAGGAGAGCGCCGAGCATTATGTTGTCCGCCTGGCGCGCGAAAAAGCGCAGGCCGGAGTGGCGATGGCATCGCGCGATTTGCCGGTGCTGGGGGCGGATACGATTGTCATTCTTAACGGCGAAGTGCTGGAGAAACCGCGCGACGCTGAACACGCTGCAGCAATGCTGCGTCTGCTTTCCGGCCAAACGCATCAGGTAATGACGGCGGTGGCGCTGGCAGATACGCAGCAGACGCTGGACTGTCTGGTGGTCACGGACGTGACCTTCCGGCTGCTTAGCGAGCAGGATATCGCCGAATATGTGGCCAGCGGCGAGCCTTTAGATAAAGCAGGTGCATACGGTATTCAAGGGTTGGGTGGTTGCTTCGTCAGGAAGATTAATGGCAGCTATCACGCCGTAGTCGGCTTACCGCTGGTGGAAACGTATGAGTTGCTCAGTAACTTTAACTCACTGCGTAAAGAAAAGGGATAAAGATGACGGCTGAATTATTAGTTAACGTAACGCCATCCGAAACGCGCGTCGCGTATATCGATGGCGGTATTCTGCAGGAAATCCATATTGAGCGTGAAGCGCGACGCGGAATAGTAGGCAATATCTACAAAGGTCGTGTTAGCCGAGTGCTGCCGGGAATGCAGGCGGCTTTTGTAGATATTGGTCTCGATAAGGCGGCGTTCCTCCACGCCTCCGATATCATGCCGCATACCGAATGTGTCGCCGGTGAGGAGCAAAAGCAGTTTACCGTACGCGATATTTCGGAGCTGGTGCGCCAGGGCCAGGACCTGATGGTCCAGGTGGTCAAAGATCCGCTGGGCACCAAAGGCGCGCGTCTGACCACGGATATCACCCTGCCTTCCCGTTATCTGGTGTTTATGCCAGGCGCCTCCCATGTGGGAGTATCCCAACGCATTGAAAGCGAAGCCGAGCGTGAGCGGTTGAAAAAGGTTGTCGCAGACTACTGCGACGAGCAGGGCGGATTTATCATTCGCACCGCTGCGGAAGGGGTTCACGAGCAGGAAATGGCCGCCGATGCCGCCTATCTGAAGCGCGTCTGGACTAAGGTGATGGAGCGCAAAAAGCGCAACCAGACCCGTTATCAGCTGTACGGTGAGCTGGCCCTGGCTCAGCGCGTGCTGCGTGATTTTGCCGATGCGCATCTCGACCGTATTCGCGTCGACTCTCGCCTGACCTACGAGGCGTTGCTTGAGTTCACCGCTGAATATATCCCGGAAATGACCAGCAAGCTGGAACACTACAGCGGCCGCCAGCCAATTTTCGATCTCTTTGACGTGGAGAACGAAATTCAGCGCGCGCTGGAGCGTAAGGTTGAGCTGAAGTCCGGGGGCTACCTGATCATCGATCAGACCGAGGCGATGACTACCATTGATATCAATACCGGGGCGTTTGTCGGGCACCGGAATCTTGACGATACTATCTTCAATACCAATATCGAAGCTACCCAGGCGATAGCCCGCCAGCTACGTTTGCGTAACCTCGGCGGCATTATCATCATTGATTTCATTGACATGAACAATGAAGACCATCGTCGACGGGTACTGCACTCCTTAGAGCAGGCGCTGAGTAAAGATCGGGTGAAAACCAGCATCAATGGCTTCTCGCAGCTGGGACTGGTGGAGATGACCCGCAAGCGCACGCGTGAAAGCGTGGAGCATGTGCTGTGCAACGAGTGCCCGACCTGCCACGGACGCGGAACGGTAAAGTCGGTTGAAACGGTATGCTATGAGATTATGCGTGAGATCGTCCGCGTACATCATGCTTATGATTCCGATCGCTTCCTGGTCTATGCTTCCCCTGCGGTGGCGGAAACCCTGAAAGGGGAAGAGTCGCACGCGCTGGCGGAAGTGGAAATCTTTGTCGGTAAGCAGGTCAAGGTACAAATTGAGCCGCTCTATAATCAAGAGCAGTTCGATGTGGTTATGATGTAAGACACCGCGTCATTGTGCGGCTGACAAGGAGAGAGGCGTGAGGCGACTGCCCGGGATTTTATTGCTCACCGTGGCAACATTGATTGTTATCGTCGCGCTGCTGGTGAGTGGCTTGCGTCTCGTGTTGCCGCAGCTCGACGCCTGGCGTCCGCAGCTGCTGGAGAAGATCTCCGCGCTTACCGGCACGCCGGTGGATGCCTCGCAGATCACGGCCAGCTGGCAAAATTTTGGTCCGACGTTAGATGTTCGTGATATTCAGGTCGGTCTGAAAGACGGCGGCAAAATGGCGGTGAAGCGCGTGACCCTGGCGCTGGACGTCTGGCAGAGTTTGCTGCATATGCGCTGGCAGTTCCGCGATCTTACCTTCTGGCAGCTGCAGGTTCATACCAACACCCCTATTCAGACCAATGACGGCGGCGAAAGCCTGAAAACCGACCGCATCAGCGATCTCTTTTTACGTCAGTTCGACCACTTTACCCTGCGCGACAGCCATCTGAGCTTCCTGACCATTTCCGGTCAGCGGGCGGAGCTGGCAGTCCCGCAGCTGACCTGGCTTAACGGCAGGAACCGTCACCGCGCCGAGGGGCAGCTTAGCCTCTCCAGTCTCACCGGCCAGCATGGCGTGATGCAGGTGCGGATGGATCTCCGCGATGAGGATGGCCTGCTGAATAAAGGGCGAGTCTGGCTACAGGCTGACGATATTGACGTCAAACCGTGGCTCGGCCGCTGGATGCAGGACAATATCGCTCTGAAGAGCGCCCGCTTCAGCCTTGAAGGTTGGATGACCATTGAAAAAGGCGATGTGGCCAGCGGTGACGTATGGCTGAAAAAAGGGGGCGCCAGCTGGCAGGGGGATGACGAGGTGCATCACCTGTCAGTGGATAACCTGACGGCGCATCTCTCCCATGACAAGCAGAGCTGGGGCTTCTACATTCCCGATACGCGGATCGCTATCGACGATAAACCCTGGCCAAGCGGCGCGCTGGCGATGGCCTGGATCCCGGCGCAGGACGTCGGTGGCGACGACCATCAGCGTAGCGATGAATTACGCATTCGTGCCAGCAACTTAACCCTCAGCGGCCTCAGCGGATTACAGCCCTTCGCCGATAAGCTGGCGCCTTCCCTGGGCGAGCTCTGGCGCACCACGCAGCCCAGCGGCAAAATCAACCTGCTGGCGCTCGATATTCCCCTGCAGGCGACGGAGAAAACGCGCTTTCAGGCGCAGTGGAGCGATCTGGCATGGAAGCAGTGGAAACTCCTGCCGGGAGCGGAACACTTTTCCGGCAGTCTGAATGGCAGCGTTGAGCACGGGGAACTGCGCGCCCGCATGACGCAGGCGCTGATGCCTTATACCGGTGTTTTCCGCGCCCCGCTGGAGATCGCCGCTGGCGAAGCCACCCTCAGCTGGGTGAAAAACGACAAAGGGTTTATGCTTGATGGCCGCGATATTGACGTGCAGGCGACGGGTGTCCGCGCCCGCGGCGGCTTCCGCTATCTGCAACCGCAGGGAGATGATCCCTGGCTGGGCATTCTGGCGGGCATCAGCACCAATGACGGCGGCCAGGCATGGCGCTACTTCCCGGAAAACCTGATGGGCAAGGCGCTGGTGGACTATCTCAGCGGCGCGATTAAAGCCGGACAGGCTCGCGATGCGACGCTGGTGTATGGCGGCAATCCGCATCTTTTCCCTTACCCGCACAATGAAGGGCAGTTCCAGGTTTATGTCCCGCTGAAGAATGCCACTTTTGCCTTCCAGCCGGACTGGCCGGCGCTGACCGGGCTGAACATCGATCTCAACTTTATTAATAACGGGCTGTGGATGCGGGCGGATAAAGCGATGCTCGGCAATGTCACCGCCAGCAATCTCGATGCCGCGATCCCGGATTATGCCGCTGAAAAGCTGCTGATTGATGCCGATATCAAAGGTCCGGGCAAAGAAGTGGGACCTTATTTCAACACCACGCCGCTGAAAGAGACCCTGGGAGCGGCGCTGGATTCCCTGCAGCTGGACGGGGATGTGAGCGCTCGCTTACATCTTAACATCCCTTTAGATGGCGAAATGACCACCGCGAAAGGCGATGTGCGTCTGCAGAATAACAGTCTGTTTATCAAGCCGTTAGACACCACTCTGCAAAACCTGAGCGGGAATTTCAGCTTCGTGAATGGCGATCTCAATAGCGAAACGTTGAGCGCGACCTGGTTTCATCAGCCGCTGAATCTCAATTTTTCCACCCGGGAGGGCGAAAAAGCGTTTCTGGTGGACGTCGGGATGAACGCCAACTGGCAGCCATCGCATACCGGGTTGCTGCCAAAAGCCGTCAACGAGTCGCTGAGCGGCAGCGTGCCGTGGGAGGGCAAGGTCGCTATCGAACTGCCGTACCATGGTAACGCCAGCTATAAGGTTGATATCAACGGCGACCTCAAGAATGTGAGCAGTCACTTACCTTCGCCGGTCAATAAGCCCGCTGGAGAGCCGATGCCGGTCAAAATTAACGTCGCCGGCGGTTTGAGCAGCTTCGACCTGACCGGCTCCGTCGGCGCGAAGAATCATATCAACAGCCGCTGGTTGCTGAACCATAAGCTGACGTTGGATCGGGCAATCCTTACTTCGGACAGCAAGGGGCTCTCTCCGCTGCCTGACCAGCCTGGGGTTGAACTCAATTTGCCACCGATGGATGGCGCTCAATGGCTGGCGCTCTTTCAAAACGGGGCGGCGAATGAAGTCAGCAGCACCATACTCTTTCCCCAGCGCATTGTGCTGCGTACGCCGTCGCTGGCGCTTGCCGGTCAACAGTGGAACAACGTCAGTCTGATGTCGCAGCCGGTCGCCGGCGGCTCGCAGGTCGAGGCGCAGGGGCGTGAAATCAACGCCACCCTGACGATGCGCGACAATGCGCCCTGGCTGGCGAATGTGCGTTATCTCTATTTCAACCCGACCAGCGCCAACAGTCAGACCGGTGCGGAGAACGCTGCCCCGCAGGCAGAGACGCGGCTGGATTTCCATGGATGGCCCGATCTTCAGCTGCGCTGTGCGGAATGCTGGCTGTGGGGGCAAAAATATGGCCGTATCGACGGCGATGTGGCGATTAAGGGCGATACCTTAACGCTCTCCAATGGTCTGGTGGATACCGGGTTTGGCCGACTGACGACCGATGGCGTCTGGGTCAGCGCGCCGACCGGTGTACGCACGTCGCTGAAAGGCAAACTGCATGGCAATAAAACGGATGAGTTTGCCAGTTTCTTCGGCGTTTCCACCCCGGTGAAGGATTCGCCGTTTGACATCGACTATGATCTCCACTGGCGCGCGCCGCCCTGGTCGCCCGATGTCGCATCGCTCAATGGGATCATTAAAAGCCACCTCGGCAAGGGACAGTTTACCGACCTGAGTACCGGACACGCTGGCCAGTTGCTGCGTTTGCTGAGCGTCGACGCCCTGCTGCGTAAGCTGCGTTTCGACTTTAGCGATACCTTCAGCGAGGGTTTTTACTTTGACTCGATTAACAGCACGGCGTGGATCAAGGATGGTGTGCTGCATACCGACGATACGCTGGTGGATGGTCTGGAAGCGGATATTGCCATGAAAGGTTCGGTCGATTTGGTGCGTCGCCAGCTGGATCTGCAGGCGGTTGTGGCGCCGGAGATCTCTGCGACCGTCGGCGTGGCGGCGGCTTTTGCCGTCAACCCTATCGTCGGCGCGGCGGTGTTTGCCGCCAGCAAGGTGCTGGGCCCGCTGTGGAACAAAGTCTCGATTCTGCGCTATCGCATTACCGGCCCAATTGACCAGCCGCAGATCAATGAAGTGCTGCGCCAGGCGCGCAGCAACAAAAAGCAATGATTTGACGATTGCCGGGAATTGCCGCAATCTCAATAGATCGCCTTCTGTATTTCCGCCTGTCAGGCGGCAACAAACGAGTAGCATAACGATGAGTCTGAACCTGGTAAGTGAACAATTACTGTCGGCAAATGGCCTGAATCATCAGGATCTGTTTGCCATTCTTGGTCAACTGACCGAGCGCCGCCTCGATTACGGCGATCTCTATTTTCAGTCGAGCTATCACGAATCCTGGGTTCTGGAAGACAGCATCATTAAAGATGGGTCGTACAACATTGACCAGGGCGTAGGCGTGCGCGCCGTCAGCGGCGAAAAAACGGGCTTTGCCTACGCGGACCAGATTAGCAAGCTGGCGCTGGAGCAGAGTGCCCAGGCAGCGCGGACGATTGTGCGTGATACCGGTAATGGCAAAGTACAGACCCTGGGAGTCGTTGAGTACAGCCCTTTGTACACCAGCATCGACCCGCTGCAGAGTATGAGTCGGGAAGAGAAGCTGGATATTCTGCGTCGGGTGGACAAAGTCGCCCGGGCGGCGGACAAGCGCGTGCAGGAAGTGTCGGCCAGCCTGAGCGGCGTTTATGAGCTGATTCTGGTGGCCGCCACCGACGGCACCCTCGCCGCGGACGTTCGCCCGCTGGTGCGCCTTTCGGTCAGCGTGCTGGTGGAAGAGGATGGCAAGCGTGAGCGCGGCAGCAGCGGCGGCGGTGGACGCTTTGGCTATGACTATTTCCTCGCCTCCCAGGAGGGCGACGTGCGGGCTGATGCCTGGGCGAAAGAAGCCGTGCGCATGGCGCTGGTGAACCTTTCGGCAGTCGCCGCCCCGGCGGGGATGCTGCCGGTGGTGCTCGGCGCCGGCTGGCCTGGCGTCCTGCTGCACGAAGCGGTCGGCCATGGGCTGGAAGGTGATTTCAACCGTCGCGGCACCTCGGTCTTTAGCGGCCATATGGGGGAATTAGTTGCCTCTGAGCTGTGCACCGTGGTGGATGACGGCACCATCGTCGATCGTCGTGGGTCGGTCGCCATCGATGACGAAGGCACGCCGGGGCAATATAACGTGCTGATCGAAAACGGCATCCTGAAAGGCTATATGCAGGATAAGCTCAATGCGCGTCTGATGGGCGTCGCGCCGACCGGTAACGGCCGTCGCGAGTCGTATGCCCATCTGCCGATGCCGCGTATGACCAACACCTATATGCTGGCGGGCCAGTCGACGCCGCAGGAGATTATCGAGTCGGTCGACTACGGTATCTTCGCGCCTAACTTTGGCGGCGGGCAGGTGGATATCACCTCCGGTAAGTTTGTCTTCTCTACCTCCGAGGCCTATCTGATCGAAAAAGGCAAGGTCACGAAGGCGGTGAAAGGGGCCACGCTGATCGGCTCCGGGATTGAAACCATGCAGCAGATTTCGATGGTAGGGAATGACCTGCGGCTGGATAACGGCGTTGGCGTTTGCGGCAAAGAAGGCCAGAGCGTGCCGGTGGGCGTCGGCCAGCCGACCCTGAAGGTCGATAATCTTACCGTCGGCGGTACTGCCTGATCCTGACCTGGTTCCCGGCGCCGCCGGGAACCGCTTCACCGGGCGATCCCGCGCCCGTGCATGCCCTGATAGATCTTCGCCACGTCGACAAAATATTCCGTCAGATAGTTGATACAGACCTGCACTTTCAGCGGCAGTTTATCCTTTTCCGTATACAGCGCGTAGACCGGCCGCGGATCGGACTGGTAGCTGGGCAGCAGGATCTCAAGCTCGCCGCGGTTGATCTCTTCGATCGCCCACATCAATGGTACATAAGCGATACCCACCCCGGCTGTCAGCCAGCGTATCAGCGTCATGGGATCGTTGGTCACAAAGCGCCCCTGCGGGATCAGGCGGGTTGAGATCCCTTCCGGGGCGATAATTTCAAATTCGTTATCCGGACGTACGCTATATTCCAGCCATGAATGGCTGGCGAAATCGGCCGGTTTCTCCGGATTGCCTGCCTGCGCCAGATAGCTTTTGGCGGCGCATAATACCATCGGCATTGAGCCCAGGCGGCGGGAAAAAAGGCTGGAATCCTGCAGGGCGCCCACACGGATCACCACGTCAAGGCCGTCGGCGATCAGGTCCGGGGCCGGTATGCCGGTGACCAGATTGACGGAGAGTCCGGGGTATTCTTTCAGCATTTCCGCCGTTATGCGCGCCAGAACATTTTGTGCCATAGTTGAAGAGCAACCAATGCGCAGCGTCCCGATGGGGGTGTTATTAAATGCGTATAATTGCTCATGGACATCCTGCGCTTCAAACAGCATCCTACGGCAGCCCTGGTAATAGATTTTACCTGCTTCAGTTAAACCAAGGCTGCGGGTGCTGCGGTTGAGCAGCTTTACCTGCAGCTCATCTTCCAGTTTGGCGACGGTCTGACTGATCGAAGAAACGCTCATCTGAAGCTGGCGGGCCGCCGCGGTGAATGAACCTAATTCGACCACTTTGGCGAAAACGGACATGCGTTTTAATCGTTCCATTATTCACTCTGGCTTAAAAGTGATTTAGATCACACATTGTAGATAATGCGGCAATCGTTACGTTAATATATTGTTAGCTACATAATAAACGCATCTGCTCACTACCTGTACGCTTCTTATTCAAGGTCATCATGAGTCTGTTTCCTGTCATCGTGATTTTCGGCTTATCGTTTCCGCCGATCTTCTTCGAGTTGCTTTTGTCGCTGGCCATCTTTTGGCTGGTGCACCGACTGCTGGTTCCGACCGGCATTTACGATTTTGTCTGGCACCCTGCACTGTTTAATACGGCGCTATATTGCTGCCTTTTTTATTTGATATCGCGCTTGTTCGTTTGAGGTTGATGTGAAAACACTAACAAGAAATATCCTCCGTACCGCTATTACCGTGATACTGGTCATTTTGGCCTTCGTGGCGATTTTCCGCGCCTGGGTCTACTACACCGCTTCGCCGTGGACGCGGGATGCGCGCTTTAGCGCTGACATTGTGGCGATTGCCCCTGACGTCTCCGGGCTGATTTCCCAAGTCAACGTCAAGGATAACCAACTGGTTAAGAAAGACCAGGTATTGTTCGTTATTGACCAACCTCGTTACCAAAAAGCGCTGGCGGAGGCGGAAGCCGATGTTGCCTACTACCAGACCTTAGCGCAGGAGAAGCGCGTTGAAGCGGGTCGGCGTAATAAGCTGGGCATACAGGCGATGTCGCGGGAAGAGATAGACCAGGCGAACAACGTGCTGCAAACCGTTGAGCATCAGCTGGCGAAAGCGGTAGCCAGCCGCGATCTGGCCAGGCTGGACCTCGAGCGCACAGAAATTCGCGCCCCTGCGGATGGCTGGGTGACCAACCTTAACGTCTATACCGGGGAGTTTATTACCCGTGGCTCCACGGCGGTGGCGCTGGTGAAAGAGAATACGTTTTACGTCATGGCCTATCTGGAAGAGACCAAGCTGGAAGGCGTCCGCCCTGGCTACCGTGCGGAGATTACCCCACTTGGCAGCAGTAAAACCATTAAAGGGACAGTGGACAGTATCGCTGCAGGGGTGACCAACGCCAGCAGCAGCAGCGACGCGAAAGGGATGGCCTCGGTCGACTCCAACCTTGAGTGGGTGCGTCTGGCGCAGCGTGTGCCGGTGCGTATTCGCCTCGACCAGCAGCAGGGCAATCTGTGGCCATCGGGCACCACGGCGACGGTGGTGATCACCGGTAAAGAAGACCGCGATACCAGCCGGGCCAACTTCTTCCAGAAACTGGCTATGCGCCTGCGCGAATTCGGTTAATCGCTATGGGGACATATACCATTGCTCCCCGGCATCTCCGCTTTGCCATTAAGCTTGCATGCGCGGTGGTGCTGGCGCTGTTTGTCGGTTTCCATTTTCAGCTCGAAACGCCGCGCTGGGCGGTACTGACGGCAGCGATCGTCGCCGCCGGGCCGGCTTTTGCTGCCGGCGGTGAACCTTACTCTGGCGCGATCCGCTATCGCGGGATGTTGCGCATTGCCGGGACCTTTATTGGCTGTATTGCGGCGCTGGTTATCATCATCCTGATGATCCGCGCGCCTCTGCTGATGATGCTGGTCTGCTGCCTGTGGGCCGGGTTTTGTACCTGGATTTCGTCGCTGGTTAAGGTCGAAAACTCTTATGCCTGGGGGCTGGCCGGGTACACCGCGCTGATTATCATTATTACCATCCATACCAATCCGATGCTGGCGCCGCAGTTTGCGGTCGAACGCTGTAGCGAAATTGTCATCGGTATTGTCAGCGCTATCGTCGCCGACCTGCTGTTCTCTCCACGTTCGATTAAAAAAGAGATCGACCTTGAACTGGATAACCTGCTGATTGCTCAATATAAGCTGATGCAGTTATGCGTCGCCCACGGCGAAAAAGAGGAAGTGGATCAGGCGTGGGGCGCGCTGGTGCGTCGCACCACGGCGCTGGAAGGTATGCGCAGTAATCTGATCATGGAATCCTCACGCTGGGCGAAGGCGAATCAGCGTCTGAAGGCGATCAATACCCTCTCGTTAACGCTTATCACCCAAGCGTGCGAAACCTACCTGATTCAAAACTCGCGCCCGGAAATGGTGACGGATGACTACCGTGAGCTGTTTGCTGAGCCGGTTGAGACAGTGCAGGATGTCCACCAGCAGCTGAAGCGTATGCGCCGTTTCCTGACCTGGAAAGGCGAGCATAATACACCCGTCACCATCTACAGCTGGGTGGGCGCAGCCACGCGTTACTTATTGCTCAAGCGCGGCGTGGTGGGCAACACCAAAATCAGTCGCATTGAAGATGGTGTGCTGCGCGGCGAAGCGGTGGTCAAAGTGGAGTCTGCCGAGCGCCACCATGCGATGGTGAACTTTTGGCGCACCTCTGTCTCCTGTATCCTCGGGACGTTGTTCTGGCTGTGGACGGGCTGGACCTCTGGCAGCGGCGCGATGGTGATGATTGCCGTCGTTACCGCGCTGGCGATGCGCCTGCCTAACCCCCGAATGGTGGCGATGGACTTCCTCTACGGCACCCTGGCGGCGTTACCGCTGGGTACCTTGTACTTCCTGGTGATCATGCCGGCGACGCAGCAGAGTATGCTGCTGCTCTGTATCAGCCTGGCGGCGATGGCGTTCTTTATCGGTATCGAAGTGCAGAAAAGGCGTCTCGGATCGCTGGGGGCGCTGGCGAGCACCATCAACATTCTGGTGCTGGATAACCCGATGCAGTTTCAGTTCAGTCAGTTTCTTGACAGTGCGCTGGGGCAGATCGTCGGCTGTTTCCTTGCCCTGATGGTGATTCTGCTCGTCAGAGATAACTCACGGGCCAGAACCGGTCGGGTGCTGTTGAACCAGTTTGTCTCTGCGGCGGTCTCCTCACTGACAACGAACTCGGCGCGTCGCAAAGAGAATCATCTGCCCGCGCTCTATCAGCAGTTGTTTTTATTGCTCAACAAGTTCCCCGGCGATGTCGCCCGCTTCCGTCTGGCGTTGACGTTGATTATTGCCCATCAGCGCCTGCGCGATGCGCCCGTGCCGGTGAACGACGATCTGTCGGCCTTCCATCGACAGCTGCGACGTACCGCAGATCATGTGATCTCCGCCGGGAGTGATGATAAGCGTCGGCGCTACTTTATCCAGCTGCTGGCTGAGCTTGATGTCTATCAGGAGAAGTTGCGGGTCTGGGAAGCTTCGCCGCAGGTGACCGAGCCCGTGCGGCGGCTGGTTGAGATGTTGCACAAGTACCAGCATGTGCTGACCAGCAGTTAACCCCTAAACCGACGCCCAGGCGTCGGTTTTTTTATCGCTATACTTAACGGCGACAGGAAGAGAAGCGGGAGGGGCTGCCATGACCACCTATACGTTTGATTTTGACGAAATCGCCGAACAACAGGATTTCTACCGGGAGTTTTCCCGAACCTTTGAGCTGGCTCAGGATAAGGTCAACAACCTGGATTCACTGTGGGATGCGGTGACTGGTGGGCTGCTGCCATTGCCGCTGGATATTGAGTTTATTCATTTAAATGACATGCAGCGTCGGCGCTTCGGCGCACTGATTTTATTATTTGATGAAGCAGAGGAAGAGCTGGAGGGGGAGTTGCGCTTTAACGCCCGGCATGGCTAACGTTCATCTCTAATCTGTTGAATATGGGTGAAGGCTTCCCACCAGAGGTTGCGCGCCTCGCTGGCCGTGACGGACGTGTTCCTGAATCAGGGGAGCGCATTTAGAAATCGCTGTTCCGGACGGGTCTGGCGATGAACCAAAAAAAAGCCCCCGGCAGGCGGGGGCAAGTCGTCGAAATAAGACGACGAGGGTTTATTTGTACAGCTCAGCGGTGGCGTGCCAGCTATCGCCGGTACGTGCTTCAATAATACGGTAGCTGCTGGCGCCTTCTTTCTCGGCTTTAGCGGCCAGCTCCTGACGCATGTCCATTGGCGCACTGCCAACCTGGGATACGGAGATGGTGCCCATGGACTGCAGATTTTGTGCTTGCTCAGCGTTGACTTGTTGAACGGCCGCGCTTGCGCCGAAAGAGAGAACGGAAGCCAGGCCAAGGGATGCGATGATCATTGCGCGTTTCATAATCTTTACTCCAGTCTTTGTTTTGCCGCGGCGGGGGATGTATGCGCCCAGGCCGCGGTAGAGAATCTGTGTCGGGTTAGTCGTTGACGAACTACAACTTATTTATAAAGCTCAGCGGTGGCATGCCAGTGGTCGCCAGTGCGGGCTTCGATAATGCGATAAGAAGAAGCCCCTTCTTCCTGCGCTTTCTTGTTCAGCATTTCATGCATATCCATCGGGGAAGAGGCTACCGCGCCGACGGAAACTGTGCCGATGGCCTCGCGGCCCTGGGCTTGCTCGCTGTTGATAACGTCAGCGGCAAAAGCGCCAAACGACACGACGGACAGGATGCTGAGTGCTGCTACAGTGGTTTTGATTTTCATGATGTTCACCTCGTCGAATCTTTTTGTTGAGGGTCTTTGTTTCGTGACCCTCATCACAAAACCAAGTATACACTAATCACCAAAAATATTAATACCATGCTAATTGTTTTGCGCGTTAATAGTTACAATGAATTGCGCTTTTTATAACCTATAAGAATTAAAAATGACAACTTATCCGCAGTGATAAGATTTATTTCTAATAAAATCATAAAGGTATGCGAATTTGATCTTTTGTGCGTTTTAGGCGTTTCCCTTAAGTAAAAGAACGTATAGACGCGTTAAATCACACAAAATGTTAAATAATTGTTGGATTGAGGGGCGTGAGAGAGAAAGAAAGGGGAGTCGCCCTCTGACGATTGCCAGAGGGGAATACTCAGAGTTCCTGTTCGAACAGGACCAGGATGGCGTCGTGCAGATCTTTCACCGTAAAGCCGCGCGCAGGGGTGGTGAAGATGGTGTCATCCCCGGCGATGCTGCCGAGAATACCTTCCGCCTTGCCCAGCGAGTCGAGAAGACGGGCAATCAGCTGCGCCGCGCCGGGGCTGGTGTGAATCACCACGACGGCATCGTTATAGTCGATATCCAGCACCAGATTTTTCAGCGGGCTGGAGGTGGTCGGCACGCCAAGCTCAGCAGGCAGGCAATAGACCATTTCCATTTTGGCGTTACGGGTACGAACCGCGCCAAATTTGGTGAGCATGCGGGAAACCTTCGATTGGTTGATATTCTCGAAGCCTTCTTCCTGCAGCGCCTGGACGATCTCTCCCTGCGAGCTGAATTTCTCTTCTTTAAGCAGCGCTTTAAACGCTTTAACCAGTTCTTCTTGTTTTGCCGAACTTCGCATAAGTCACCCAGATTATGGTGGTAAAAACAACATCATTATGCATAACCGTGAATTTTTATGCAAATAATCCGCAACGGGATAGGTCAATAATGTTATGAAGGGGGCATATTTTAGCAAAAAAACCATATAAGGAACATGTTCACATCACAACGCTTAAAGCCATGTAAAAGTAAATGAAATGTTATTGAGTTGGTGTTGTTTTGCGCAACTGGCTGGGTGTATTGTAACCAACAGTCGATCCGGTACTTCGCTTTGCTGGATGGTCAGTCAGGAAGCATAAAGTGCGCCGCTGTTCTATTGCTACGCACAATAATGCATTCTTCAGCCATAATCATTGTAATTGTTCATCTTGTGAATTAAGGTCCAGGCGACGGAATAACGAAAGACTAAATTAACCATAATAAGGAGTTTAGGATGAAAGTTGCAGTCCTTGGCGCCGCCGGTGGTATCGGCCAGGCGCTTGCCCTACTACTTAAGACCCAACTGCCTTCAGGTTCAGAGCTCTCGTTGTACGACATCGCTCCGGTTACGCCGGGCGTGGCGGTAGATCTAAGTCATATCCCCACAGATGTAAAAATTAAAGGATTTTCCGGTGAAGATGCTACCCCGGCGCTGGAAGGCGCTGATGTGGTGCTGATCTCCGCGGGCGTAGCGCGTAAGCCCGGCATGGATCGTTCCGACCTGTTTAATGTGAATGCCGGCATCGTTAAGAACCTGGTGCAGCAGATTGCCAAAACCTGCCCGCAGGCCTGCATCGGTGTTATCACCAACCCGGTGAACACCACCGTGGCTATCGCCGCCGAAGTGCTGAAAAAAGCCGGCGTGTACGATAAAAACAAGCTGTTCGGCGTCACCACGCTGGACATTATCCGCTCCAATACCTTTGTCGCTGAGCTGAAAGGTAAATCGGCAACTGAGGTGGAAGTTCCGGTCATCGGTGGTCACTCCGGCGTCACCATTCTGCCATTATTGTCGCAGATCCCGGGCGTCAGCTTCAGCGAGCAGGAAGTGGCTGATCTGACTAAACGCATTCAAAACGCCGGTACCGAAGTCGTGGAAGCGAAAGCGGGCGGCGGGTCGGCGACATTGTCGATGGGTCAGGCGGCTGCGCGCTTTGGTCTCTCTCTGGTTCGCGCGATGCAGGGCGAAAAAGGTGTGGTGGAGTGCGCCTACGTGGAAGGCGACGGCCACTATGCGCGTTTCTTCTCCCAGCCGCTGCTGCTGGGGAAAAACGGCGTGGAAGAGCGTCAGTCTATCGGCAAACTCAGCGCCTTTGAGCAGCAGGCGCTGGAAGGCATGCTGGACACCCTGAAGAAAGATATCGCGCTCGGCGAAGACTTCGTCAACAAGTAACCTCGCACGTGCAAAAAAGCCGGAACCGTTGTTCCGGCTTTTTATTGCCTCACTTTTCGCCCCAATGCGCCAGCGGTCGGGCAAATCTGCTAAAATCCCCCGCGTTTTAAGCCACCAGCCATGAGGACAGCGTGAAAAAGATCGAAAGAAAACAGACCCGGGACCAAATCGCGCAGATGATTCGTTATCAGATCCTCTCCGGCGCTATGAAACCCGGGGAGGAACTGACCCAGGAGAACATCGCGGAACAGTTGGGACTTTCACGTATGCCGGTTAGGGAAGCGCTACAGTCCCTTGAACAGGAAGGATTTCTGGTGCGCTTGCCTAACCGACATATGCAGGTCTCTACGCTGGCCGTCGAGGATGTGAGCCATATTTTTCGCGTTATCGCGGTGATGGCTGCGGAACTGTTTGCCCTCGTGCCGGCAAATCAGGGGGAATTACTTCGCGCACGCGCGCAGGCGCTGGCGCGTGCTGGCGATAACGCTGGTGAACTGGCGTTTCATCAGTTGCTGATTTCCTATCTTGATAACCGCTATCTGGCAAAGGCGTATCAGCAATTTTTGGATGGTTATATTTCCTATGTCATTCTGTACCTGAAAGAGGATGGCCAGGAGTCGGCGCTGATCCTGAGCGAACTGGCGAGCGCTATTGGCCGTGGTGAAGGCGAAAAAATTGCTCAGGCAACACAGCGTTATTTCCTTATGCTTGCGGAGATAATGCGTCAACATATGAAGGATTGGGAAAGTGCAGAAGCCTAAATTAGGGAAAATTAAGCTTCTTTCTGCGAAGGAGCAGGTTGCGGCAGTTTTGCGTAAAGCGATCCTTTCGCGGGATTTAGTGGAAGGGCAGGAAATTACCCTTGAAGGGATTGCCAGAATGGTTGGCGTCTCCAGCATGCCGGTACGTGAAGCGTTTCAAATTTTAGCCGCCGATGGCCTGATTCAAGTGCGGCCGAATAAAGGTGCGGTGGTGCTGGGGATTAATGAGCAGACTATCCGCGAGCATTACGAAATTCGCGCCGTACTGGAAAGTGAAGCGGTGGCGAAAGCTTCTCGTCCAGGGACAGATATTTCACGCATCGCTCAGGTTCATTATGCCGCAGAGAAGGCGTTGGCAGACAATAATTCTGCTGAATATTCCGACCTGAATCAGGCCTTCCACATGGAGATCTGGAACGCGGCGGGAAATGAAAAAATGAAGATGCTGCTCTGCAACATGTGGAACGGACTGTCGATGGGGCACAAGGTGACTGAAGAAGAGTACGCCGTCATTTCCATCCGTGAACATAAAGCGATCTTACAAGCGCTTGAGCAGCATAACGAAGCGCTGGCCCGCCAGCGAATGCATGAACATATTATCCGCTCAATGGAGAATATGCTCACCCGATACCTGCCCGATCCTGATCCCTGACCGGATCGATCGCCAGCGAATGGCTGGCGTTTATTATATTTATCAACGTTATTAATTCCTTCACGTGACGATCTGCGCAGGATCTTGATGCAGATCTCATTGCGCGATCATTCCACAAAAACGCATTGACTTACTTTTTACATGGGCATAATTTCTCCCTCGTCAATATTGGATACAATATCATATATCATTGATAGGAAAAATTATAAGTATGGAACCGATTACCATCACCCTATGTTTGCTGGTGTTCGCTATCGTCATGTTCGTGTGGGAGAAGGTGCCGCTGGCAGTGACTTCCATGGTGGTTTGCGTGGCGTTAGTGGTTACTGGCGTATTGGATCTGAAGCAGGCCTTTGCCGGTTTTATCGACAGCAATGTCATTCTTTTCGTCGCCATGTTTATCGTTGGCGGGGCGTTATTTGAGACCGGGATGGCCAATAAAGTCGGTGGGGTGATCACTCACTTCGCCAAAACGGAGAAACAGCTGATCTTCACCATTATGGTAGTCGTCGGCGTAATGTCAGGTTTTCTCTCCAATACCGGTACGGCAGCCGTATTAATCCCGGTCGTCATTGGCGTGGCCGCCAAATCGGGATTTTCCCGCTCGCGTCTGCTGATGCCGCTGGTGTTTGCTGCCGCGCTGGGCGGCAACCTGTCGCTGATTGGCGCCCCGGGCAACCTGATCGCGCAATCGGCCTTGCAGAACATCGGCAGCGGCTTCGGTTTCTTTGAGTATGCGAAAGTGGGTCTACCGATGCTGGTCTGCGGCATCCTCTATTTCCTGACCATCGGCTATAAGTTTTTGCCTAATAATCCAAACAGCGGGGAAGTGGGCAGCGTCGGTGAACAGCGGGATTACAGCCACGTTCCACGCTGGAAGCAGATCCTGTCCCTGGTGGTGTTGATCGCCACGATCCTCGGCATGATTTTCGAAAAACAGACCGGCATTAGCCTGGCGGTGGCCGGCTGTATCGGTGCCCTGGTGCTGGTGGTTACCGGGGTGCTGACGGAAAAGCAAGCTTACAAGGCCATTGATTCACAGACTATTTTTATCTTCGGCGGCACCCTGGCGCTGGCAAAGGCGCTGGAAATGACCGGGGCGGGCAAGCTGGTGGCTGACCAGGTTATTGGCCTGCTGGGCAACAACTCCTCACCGTTTATGCTGCTGGTGGTGGTCTTTGCCCTCTCCGTGGTGATGACCAACTTTATGTCCAATACCGCCACCGTCGCGCTGTTGGTGCCGGTGAGCCTGTCGATTGCCGCCGGTATGGGCGCCGATCCGCGTGCGGTGCTGATGGCGACCGTTATTGGCAGCTCCTGCGCCTATGCGACGCCGATCGGTATGCCCGCCAATATGATGGTGCTGTCGGCCGGGGGCTATAAGTTCGTCGATTACGCCAAATCCGGCATCCCTCTGATTATCGTTTCCACCATTGTCAGCCTGATCCTGCTGCCAATCCTTTTCCCTTTTCATCCGTAATTTACGGACGCTGTTCTGACTAAGGAGCCTTTATGAGCAAGAGTGAACAGATATCCCGCATGACCGACATCATGGCCAGATTTGTGGGATATACCGGCAAAGTATTGCCTGATGACGTCACAGCAAAACTAAAAGAGTTGCATAAGAAAGAGACCAGCCAATTGGCGGACGTCATCTTTACCACCATGATTGAAAACCAGCGTCTGGCGAAAGAGCTGGATCGTCCCTCCTGCCAGGATACCGGCGTGATCCAGTTTCTGGTGGAGTGCGGCGCCAACTTCCCGCTGATCGGCGAACTGGAAGCGCTGCTGCGCGAATCGGTGATCAAAGCCACCGTCGACTCCCCGCTGCGCCATAACAGCGTCGAGACCTTTGATGAATACAACACCGGTAAAAACGTCGGCAAAGGGACGCCCACCGTTTTCTGGGAGATCGTCCCGGATTCTGACCAGTGCAGCATCTACACCTATATGGCGGGCGGCGGCTGCTCGCTGCCGGGTAAAGCGATGGTGCTGATGCCGGGCGCTGGTTACGAAGGCGTAACCCGTTTCGTGCTGGATGTGATGACCAGCTATGGCCTGAACGCCTGTCCGCCATTGCTGGTTGGCGTTGGGGTGGCAACGTCAGTGGAAACCGCGGCGCTGCTGTCGAAGAAAGCGCTGATGCGCCCGATTGGCTCGCACAATGATAACGAACGCGCGGCATCGCTGGAAAAAATGCTCGAAGACGGCATCAACAAAATCGGCCTTGGCCCGCAGGGGATGTCCGGCAATACCTCCGTGATGGGCGTCAATATCGAAAATACCGCACGCCATCCTTCCACCATTGGCGTGGCGGTCAACGTCGGCTGCTGGTCGCACCGCAAAGGACATATCGTTTTCGATAAAGACCTGAACTACACCATTACGTCTCACACAGGAGTGGCTTTCTGATGACTAAAAAAATACTCACTACGCCCATTAAAGATGAAGATTTAGCTGATATTAAAGCGGGCGATATTATTTATCTCAATGGCCATATTGTGACCTGTCGCGATGTTGCCCATCGCCGTTTAATTGAGGGCGGTCGTGAATTACCGGTCAACGTTGCTGGCGGCGCGATATTACACGCCGGGCCAATTGTGCGGCCGATTAAAGGTTCGGAAGATAAATTTGAAATGGTCTCCGTTGGGCCGACGACCAGTATGCGCATGGAGAAGTTTGAAAAAGAGTTTATTGCCAGAACTGGCGTGAAATTAATTGTCGGCAAAGGCGGTATGGGTAAGGGGACCGAAGAGGGCTGCGCCGAGCATAAAGCCTTGCACTGCGTGTTTCCGGCCGGCTGCGCGGTTGTCGCCGCGGTCTGCGTCGAAGAAATCGAAGATGCGCAGTGGCGTGATTTAGGGATGCCGGAAACTTTATGGGTCTGTCGGGTGAAAGAGTTCGGGCCGTTAATTGTCTCAATCGATACCCACGGCAATAACCTGTTTGAGCAGAATAAAGTGATCTTTAATCAGCGCAAAGACATTGTCGCCGATGAAATCTGCAAACATGTGAGCTTCATTAAATAACCCCGATTGAATATATAGCGCAGTAATGGCAGCGGTAGCTGACCGTTAAACAGAGGCTTCTGACCAGGCGGTCCGGGGAAATCCACTCGGCTAACGCGGTCTGCCGTTAGCCATTATTGCGCCCCTCCCAAAGGCTATTTTATGACTGACAATGCCGTCCTCCTGGGCGAAGGCTTCACCCTGATGTTTCTCGGCA
>NZ_PIBN01000027.1:0-34718 GCF_002806655.1 Klebsiella sp. K-Nf6
TCCATGTCACTTTGAGTGCCCACACAGATTGTCTGATAAATTGTTAAAGAGCAGTTGCGACGCGCTTTAGCGCTCTGTCGCGAGGTGGCGTATATTACGCTTTCCTCTTTCAGAGTCAACCCTGAATTTCAGGATTTTTCTCTTCAACCGAACCTGCTGTTTGTGTGAAGTGATTCACATCTGCCGTGTCGATGGAGGCGCATTATAGGGAGTTCTCGAGCGCCTGCAATAGAAAAATGGCAGAAAAATGACTGACTGCTGCATTCCCCAGCAAAACCCCGCTTTATACCCTTTTACACACAGAATTATCCACAGAATCGCGACGAAACGCCGGCAAAAGCCCGGTGGGTAAGCTTCTATATAAGGAAGAAACAGTGGCTGAAAGAGAAAGATAAAAATTCGCGAGCGTTGCGCAAACGTTTTCGTTACAATGCCGCGCAATGACACGGATGCCCGGTTGGGTGCGTTAGGTGAGTTTTTAGGCAAAAACTCACCTAACGCTCTCTGTAATGTTCAAATCCTGGGGATTTAATACCATGCAACAACGTCGTCCAGTCCGCCGCGCTCTGCTCAGTGTTTCTGACAAGGCCGGTATCGTCGAATTCGCGCAGGCGCTTTCCGCTCGTGGTGTCGAGCTGCTGTCTACCGGCGGCACCGCCCGCCTGCTGGCAGATAAAGGCCTGCCGGTTACCGAAGTCTCTGACTACACCGGTTTCCCGGAAATGATGGATGGACGCGTGAAGACCCTGCATCCGAAAGTACACGGCGGCATCCTCGGTCGTCGCGGTCAGGATGACGGCATCATGCAGCAGCACGGTATCGCGCCTATCGATATGGTTGTCGTTAACCTCTACCCATTTGCCCAGACCGTCGCTCGTGAAGGATGCTCGCTGGAAGACGCGGTGGAAAACATTGATATCGGCGGCCCGACCATGGTGCGCTCCGCCGCGAAGAACCATAAAGACGTCGCTATCGTAGTGAAGAGCAGCGACTACGACGCCATCATTAATGAGATGGACGCCAACGAAGGCTCCCTGACGCTGAACACCCGCTTCGACCTCGCGATTAAAGCCTTCGAACATACTGCCGCTTACGACAGCATGATCGCTAACTACTTCGGCAGCATGGTCCCGGCCTATCACGGTGAAAGCAAAGAAGCCGCTGGCCGCTTCCCGCGCACCCTGAATCTGAACTTCATTAAGAAGCAGGATATGCGCTACGGCGAAAACAGCCACCAGCAAGCTGCCTTCTATATAGAAGAGAATGTAAAAGAAGCCTCCGTAGCGACCGCCACTCAGCTGCAGGGCAAAGCGCTCTCCTATAACAACATTGCCGATACCGATGCGGCGCTGGAGTGCGTGAAAGAGTTCAATGAGCCAGCCTGCGTGATCGTTAAGCACGCTAACCCATGCGGCGTTGCCGTCAGCGACTCGATCCTCGATGCCTACGATCGCGCCTATAAAACTGACCCAACCTCCGCCTTCGGCGGCATCATCGCCTTTAACCGCGAGCTGGATGCGGAAACCGCGCAGGCGATCATCTCTCGCCAGTTCGTCGAAGTGATCATCGCACCGTCCGCCAGCGAAGAAGCGCTGAAGATCACCGCCGCGAAGCAGAACGTCCGCGTACTGACCTGCGGTCAGTGGAATGCTCGCGTTGCCGGCCTCGATTTCAAACGTGTCAATGGCGGCCTGCTGGTTCAGGACCGCGATCTCGGCATGGTCAACGCGGGCGAACTGCGCGTGGTCAGCAAACGTCAGCCAAGCGAGCAGGAACTGCGCGATGCACTGTTCTGCTGGAAAGTAGCGAAATTCGTCAAATCCAACGCCATCGTCTATGCCAAAGACAATATGACCATCGGGATAGGCGCCGGTCAGATGAGCCGCGTCTACTCAGCGAAAATTGCCGGGATTAAAGCTGGTGACGAAGGTCTGGAAGTGAAAGGTTCCGCCATGGCCTCTGACGCATTCTTCCCGTTCCGCGACGGCATTGATGCCGCAGCCGCAGTGGGCATCACCTGCGTTATCCAGCCGGGCGGCTCTATCCGCGACGACGAAGTGATTGCCGCCGCTGACGAACATGGTATCGCCATGATCTTCACCGACATGCGCCACTTCCGCCATTAATTCACGGAGCTACAGATGAAAGTATTAGTAATCGGCAACGGCGGGCGTGAGCACGCGCTGGCCTGGAAAGCGGCCCAGTCGCCACTGGTTGATACCGTCTACGTCGCGCCGGGCAACGCAGGTACCGCGCTGGAGCCGTCGCTGCAAAACGTCGCCATCGGCGTTACCGATATTCCGGCGCTGCTTCGCTTTGCGCAGGATGAGAACATCGATCTGACCATCGTTGGCCCGGAAGCGCCGCTGGTCATTGGCGTGGTTGACGCATTCCGTGCCGCAGGGCTGACCATCTTCGGGCCAACCGAAGGCGCCGCGCAGCTGGAAGGCTCAAAAGCCTTCACCAAAGATTTCCTCGCTCGTCATCATATCCCGACGGCGGAATACCAGAACTTCACCGAGGTCGAGCCTGCGCTGGCTTATCTGCGCGAGAAAGGCGCGCCGATCGTCATCAAAGCTGACGGTCTGGCAGCGGGTAAAGGCGTTATCGTGGCGATGACCCTTGAGGAAGCTGAGGCGGCGGTCAAAGATATGCTGGCCGGCAACGCCTTTGGCGATGCAGGCCACCGCATCGTGATTGAAGAGTTCCTCGATGGCGAAGAGGCCAGCTTTATTGTCATGGTCGATGGCGAGCACGTCCTGCCGATGGCCACCAGCCAGGATCACAAGCGCGTCGGCAACGGCGATACCGGCCCCAACACCGGCGGTATGGGCGCTTACTCCCCGGCGCCGGTGGTCACTGATGAAGTCCATCAGCGCACCATGGAGCGGATTATCTGGCCAACGGTGAAAGGCATGGCCGCCGAAGGCAATACCTATACCGGTTTCCTGTATGCCGGTCTGATGATCGACAAGCAGGGTAACCCGAAGGTGATTGAGTTCAACTGCCGCTTTGGCGATCCGGAAACCCAGCCGATCATGCTGCGCATGAAATCCGACCTGGTAGCGCTGTGCCTCGCCGCCTGCGCCGGCAAGCTGGACGAGAAAACCTCTGAGTGGGATGACCGCGCGTCGCTGGGCGTGGTGGTTGCCGCCGGCGGCTATCCGGGCAATTACAACACGGGTGATGAGATCTTCGGCCTGCCGCAGCAGGAAGCCGCAGATGGTAAAGTCTTCCACGCCGGCACCAAACTGGCAGACGACCAGCGCGTCGTCACCAACGGCGGGCGCGTGCTGTGCGTGACCGCGCTGGGTGAAACCGTGGCGCAGGCGCAACAGCGCGCCTATCAACTGCTGACCGATATTCGCTGGGACGGCAGCTTTAGCCGTAACGATATCGGCTGGCGCGCCATCGAACGTGAAAAGGCTAACGGCTAAGTTTAGCCAGCAGCGTTTTCCGCGTAATGCCTAACTGACGGGCGGCTTCGGTTTTGTTGCCGCCCGTTTTCTCCAGTGCCGCCAGAATCACCTCTTTTTCAACTTCCACTAACGGCTGAATCAGCGCGTTCTCGCTATCACCAAACGGCAGCGGCGTGCCCGCTATCGCCAACGGCAGTTCTCGCTCGGAGATATAGTTTCCGGTCAGCAGCACCACCGCCCGCTCCACCGCATTTTCCAGCTCACGGATATTACCCGGCCAGGCGTAGTGGATCAGCAGATCCATCGCCTGCGGCGTAAACCCCTGCACCGTTTTGCGGTTACGTTCGGCATAACGCTTGAGAAAGTGTTGCGCCAGCAGAGGAATGTCTTCCCGTCGCTGACGCAGCGGCGGCATATCAATGGTCACGACATTCAGGCGGTAATAGAGATCCTGGCGAAAACGCCCGGCGCTCACCTCTTCCGCCAGATTGCGATGGGTGGCGGCAATCAGCCGCACATCAACGGCAAGCGTCTGGTTACTGCCAACGCGCTGCACCTCGCGTTCCTGAATCGCCCGTAGCAGACGCACCTGCATCAATGGTGAGATATCGCCAATTTCATCGAGGAACAGCGTGCCGCCATCCGCCTCGACAAAACGCCCTTCCCGCCGCCGATCCGCCCCGGTAAAAGCCCCTTTTTCATGGCCGAACAGCTCGGACTCCAGCAGCGATTCGTTCAGCGCCGCGCAGTTTAGCGTCACCAGCGGCTTCTCGCGGCGCTCGCTGCAGGCGTGGATGGCGCGCGCCACCAGTTCTTTACCCGTTCCCGATTCGCCGCAGATCAGCACCGTCGCATCTGAGGGCGCCACCAACGTAATATTGTTGATAAGCGCCTGCATCGCCGGGCTATCACCAATCATGCCCCACCGTGAATCCGTCGCAACGCTGGGATCGCTCTCGCTCTGTTGCGTGTGCGCCAGCGCCTGAACCAGCGTCTGCTGCAGAGTGTCAAAATCCAGCGGTTTGACCAGATAATCCAGCGCCCCGGACTTAATGGCCTCTACCGCCGTGCCAACGCTGGAAAACGCCGTCATGATCAGCACCGGTATCGCCGGGTTATAGGCCTTAATCTCTTTTAACGTCGCGATACCGTCCATCTCCGCCATACGGATATCGCACAGCACCAGGTCGAAGACCTGCTGATGGATCTGCTCCAGCGCCTGCAGGCCGTTGTGAGCTAATGCCACCTGATAGCCCCAGCCGCGTAGCAGCGCCTGCAGGATCGTGCAGTGGCTGATGTCATCATCAACGACCAGAATCTGTACCTTATCGCTGCTCATCTTCCCTCCGTTGAGCCACCACCGGTAGCCAAAGCGTAAATATCGCTCCAGCCCCCGGCTGACTTTCGGCGCGGATCGTCCCGCCATGTTGTTCGATAATATTCTGTACTACGGCCAGTCCCAGCCCGGTGCCGTCCGCCTTGGTAGTGAAATACGGCGTGAAGATGGCCTGCAGCTCTTCATCGCTCATCCCCTTACCGCTATCTGTGACAACAATCTTCACCCTCTGACGATCGGCTTCGCTTGCCGATACGCGAATGACGCCATCGCGGCCAATCGCCTGCATCGCGTTCAGGTACAGGTTCAACAGCACCTGGTTCAGGCGGTCAGCATCGGCGTTGATCGTGGTTAGCTCAGGGCGCGGAGTAAATTGCAGCGCGATCCCGCGACTCTGCGCATCCTGGCTTACCAGCTGCAATGAGTGCCGGATAAGCGCGTTGATATCCACCGGCTGGTAATTTAAATGCGCGGGTCGGACCAGCTCCAGCAGCTCGCTGACCACCCGGTTCAGGCGGTCGGCCTCTTTGGCCATCACCTGCGCTAGTTGCTGCGCTTCGCCGCCTGGGGGAGTTCGCTCGGCAAAATACTTCGCCAGCCCTTTAATCGAAGAGAGCGGATTGCGGATCTCATGCGCGACCCCCGCCGCCAGATGCCCAAGCGCCACCAGCTTTTCTTTGCGGGCCATCGCCTCCAGCAACTGCTTGCGTGAGCGACGATAGCGGTGGAACCAGAACTGAGCGAGGATCGTCGCCGCGATGACCAGCGCCGCAGCGCCCAGCATGATCATCATGTTACGCTGGCCGCGGGCCTGCGCCGCATCCAGCTCGCGGCTATCAAAGGCGAGAAAAATCACCTGCGGGACGGTGGTTTGAGCCAGCACGCTGTTGCCGCGATTCATCATCCCCATATGATGGCCGCGAGCAGGATTGAGCGGGCGAAACTGGCGATAGATCTCCAGCGCTGGCTGCGGCTCGCTAAGCCGGCGCCAGCGGGCCTGTTCGCTAACGTTGAGTTCGCGCATCTGCGCCGGACTGTACAGCGCGTTATCCACCTGCTGCGGATCGCTGTGGGCGATGATTTTACCGTCTTCATCGGTCACCGCGAACCACAGCACACCGGGCTGCCAGGCCATCTCTTCCAGCAGCGCCTGCAACTGCGCGTGATGCATACGCATCCCCATCCCGACCCGCGTGCCGGACTCCAGCGCCCGGATCAGCACGCTCCCCTTTTCTTCGATGGTTTGCCGGGCCGCAGCGGTTTCGCGGCCATAGTCACGGACGATCATCGTGGAAAACAGAATAACCAACAGCACAATTGTGCCGGTCAGCAGCCAGCTCAGGGCATCAGCGGCAACGTCCCGGGAGAAAGGTTTGATCTTCATCGGCGAGTCCTTGTCATCTCCTTTTCGCTTTCACCAGGATCCTTCAGCAGAAATCATGCCATTTTCCCACGCCGCCAATCCTGTTCTCAAACATATCGCCCGCGGTTTAGTGAGTAAAAATGACTCGCCTGACCCGCCAGGAACGGGTCATTTTTACTCACCTTCCCCATCGGCTCCTCCGGCAGGCCCGTACGGGCGGGCTTTTTCAGGCTGGCATGGAAGATGCAACAACAAGAGAAACCACACAGGAGATAATGCCATGAAACGGAACCGTACCTTACCTCTCGCCCTCATCACCCTTGCCGCACTGACCTTTGGCAGCAACGCGGCCTGGGCCAACCATCACTGGGGCAATAACAACGGGATGGGCAATCAGGGTTACAGTCAGCTGACCCAGGAGCAGCAGGCTACCGCGCAAAAGCTGCATAACGATTACGCTGCGCAAACCAGCACCCTGCGCCAGCAACTGCAGTCCAAACGCTATGAATACAACGCACTGCTCACGGCGCAAAAACCGGATAGCGGAAAGATTGAAGCCGTCGCTCAGGAGATGGAAGGCTTACGCCAGAAGCTGGATCAGCAGCGGGTGAAGTTTGATGTCGCCCTGGCTGAGGCAGGCGTTCCCCGCGGCGCAGGAATGGGATACAACGGCTGCCGCGGTAACGGCGGTGGTCATATGGGCATGAACCACTGGTAATCGTTAGAAGCTTTTTTCCGTCGGCTGCCAGGTGCAGAAGTTTTCATTGGCGACCAGCAAGAGTTGAGAGCCTTCAGACGCCTCCAGCCAGGCAATGCTCACCGCGGCGGAGGAATGACTCTGGCGACGTTCAATATGCGCCAGGGCCCGGCTATCGAGGTCAGGCTTAACCGTCTGACCTTCGCAGGTCAGTACGGTATGCGCGGCAGCGTTCCAGCGCCCCTGACGCAGGACGACGCGTCCCTGCCGGAGAGCATCGCTGGTCTGGCGGATCTGCTCGGCGCGATAACGATACAGCGCGACCTGGTCGCTGGAGAGCTGTTGCTTCTGCCCGTCGACTTCCCGCTGCATAAAGCTGAGATCGCCCTGCGCGTCGAAGCGGGCGCGAATATGTTCCGGCGGCTTGCCGTAGACATTGAGTTCGATAAACGTCAATTGATCGCCCTGCCAGCGATATTCGCTGGTCGAGGTGTCCCCGTGACGCCACGGGCTGAAGGCGGCGAGAAGATGAACTTCATCGCCAGAATCTTTACGCCAGATGCGCATCGCCCCCTGATTATCCGCATAACCGCTGGCGGTAAACGGAGGAAGCGAGGCGTTATGGCTGCAGGCAGTCAGCAACAGAATGCCCGCCAGCGCCAGAGGTCGGCGCCAGACAGACAAAAGGGGCTTAATAGCCCCTTCGATAAAACTGTTCACTGCCACGCGGTCTTACTTAACTGCGTCTTTCAGTGCTTTGCCAGAAACAAATGCCGGCACGTTAGCTGCAGCGATTTTGATCTCTTTACCGGTCTGCGGGTTGCGGCCAGTACGCTCAGCGCGGTGGTTCACTTTGAAGGTACCGAAACCAACCAGTTGAACAGCATCACCTTCTTTCAGAGACTCAGTAATTGCAGCCAGGGTAGATTCCAGGGCAGCTTTAGCCTGTGCTTTGGACAGGTCAGCTTTGTCCGCAATTACATCAATCAGTTGAGTCTTGTTCATAAGTTATCCTTACAATGTGTTTATCGCTTGCTAAGCATCGAGTGCGACGGAAATGCCAAAAAAGCACCCTCCTGCATACACGCACCGATAGCCACTTTTTTTCGCCCTCCAAATGTAGACCAGACGGGGGGCGGAATGGAAGCCTTCAGACGCTACAATTCAGGCGGTAAATCACGTTTTCTGGTCTCACTGCTGAAAATTTATACCAATATTGCTCTCACCGGCCTCACGCAGGTCCGCGCGCAGACCTTTTATCAGCTCAAGGTCACGCTCTTCACAGTCGGCCAACAGGCGGAAAATTTCCCACTGGATATCCCATTCCTGCTCTACCGCCGGGTTCGCTTTGAGTTCTTCATCGGTCATTTCACGACCAGCCTGGGTCATTTCCAGCATCGCCACGCTGGTGATGGATGACTTGCTTACCTCAATCGCGTGTTCAAGTGTTTCACCACTCAGACGCGAATGGATCAGTTCACTCAACGCCACACAGGCGTCGATCGCCGGATAAACACCGTACAGGTCGAAATCATCTGCCGCCGGGATCGCCTCTTCCAGCTTCTCCAGCTGGCTGTCGAAATTCACCTTCGCATCTTTAACCGTCAGCGTTTCCCAGATCAGGTCCAGGATACGACGGTACAGCTGGCCGTCGCCGAACTCGGTTTGCTTGCAGAACATAGCGTAGTTAGGGTACATACGCTCGCACAGGCAAGCCATAAAGGTGACATGCTGCCAGCTTTCCAGCTTCTCCAGGCGCAGGTGAATCGGGTTTTGTAACATGATGAATTCTCGAAGTCAGAAATTAGGCGCAGTGTACCTGAATCAGCCGTGATTTGCTTGCCAACGCACGAACGACGGACGACGGGAAGCCACTGCATCGGCCCAGCGCGTCGGCTCGGGCAGACGATAGCCTCGCATACAGCGCTCGACCCACATTAAGGCGCTGTCCATCCCCACCCGATGGCCGGTGCTAATAAACAACGGGTTGCAGCGCACTTTGCTGCGCCAGACCCAGGCCAGTTGCTCATTTTTATCCATCAGTGGGGCCAGTGCGCCGGGCTCATCACCCATTTCGCCAATTTTTCCGCACAGCCGTTTTTTCGCCACGCCAATGGTCGGCACGTCAATCATCAGACCAAAATGGCTGGCGACGCCGAGCCGCCGGGGATGGGAGATGCCGTGGCCGTCAACGAAGAGCAGGTCAGGTTTCTGCGAAAGCTGCTCCCACGCCGCCAGCAGCGCAGGTGTTTCGCGAAACGAGAGAAAGCCGGGAATATACGGCATGGTGGTGGCGACGCGCGCCACCTGATACTCCACCAGCTCGAGCTCAGGCCAGGTCAGCAGCACCATTGCAGCTCGGGTCACTTCCCCTTCCTGCTCAAACCCGACATCCGCGCCGCCGATCAACGCCGGCGGGTCGCGATCCAGTCGATCCGCTCGCTCGACCGATGCGGCTAACTGTTGCTGTTGGGTACGTAGTGCGGCTAAGTCCATACGGCTTATCTCCTATTGGTGATAGGGTGCGGAAAGACGATGCACCGCTTCAACAAAGACGCCCGCATGCTGCGGGTCGACATCCTGATGGATGCCATGACCAAGGTTAAAGACATGGCCTTCGCCCTGGCCGAAGCCGGCGAGAATAGTCGCCACTTCCTCTTCAATACGCGGGGCGGGCGCATAAAGCATCGACGGGTCCATATTGCCCTGTAGCGCCACTTTGTGACCTACGCGACGGCGAGCGTCGGCGATATCGGTGGTCCAGTCGAGACCCAGCGCGTCACAGCCGGTCTCCGCCATCGCTTCCAGCCACTGGCCACCGCCTTTGGTGAACAGGGTCACCGGCACGCGGCGGCCTTCATTTTCCCGCAGCAGGCCATCGACAATTTTATGCATATAGTAGAGCGAGAACTGCTGGTAATCGCGACCGGTCAGCACCCCGCCCCAGGTGTCGAAAATCATCACCGACTGCGCGCCGGCTTTGATCTGCGCGTTGAGATACAGGGTGACGCTTTTCGCCAGCTTCTCCAGCAGCGCATGCAGCGCCTGCGGTTCGGCGTACATCATCTTTTTGATCACGGTGAACGCTTTGCTGCTGCCGCCTTCCACCATGTAGGTCGCCAGCGTCCACGGGCTACCCGAGAAGCCGATCAGCGGCACTTCGCCTTTCAGTTCGCGGCGAATGGTACGCACGGCGTTCATTACGTAGCCCAGTTCCTGCTCCGGATCCGGGATCGGCAGCTTGTCGACGTCGGCTTTGCTTTTTACCGGCGAGGTGAAGCGCGGGCCTTCGCCGGCTTCAAAGTACAGCCCCAGACCCATCGCGTCCGGGATCGTCAGGATGTCCGAAAAGAGGATCGCCGCATCCAGCGGGTAACGACGCAGCGGCTGGAGCGTCACTTCGCAGGCCAGCTCGGCATTTTTACACAGCGACATAAAGTCGCCCGCTTGCGCACGGGTGGCTTTGTACTCCGGTAAATAGCGGCCCGCCTGGCGCATCATCCACACCGGGGTGACATCAACCGGCTGACGCAGCAGCGCGCGCAGGTAACGATCGTTTTTCAGTTCGGTCATTTTTACATTCCTTTAGCGTTGATGCGCCCAGTGTAACATGTCACTCGAACTCTGCCCGACACATCGCCACCGTATCTTCGATCAGGCGTCGCGCTACCGTTCCCGGCGGTGGCAGGAGCGGCAGATTGTCAAAGCGGTACCAGTCCGCGGTCAGCAGTTCTTTTTTGTCGACCACGATATCGCCATCCGCGTAATCCGCCATAAAGGCGGTCATCAGCGACTGCGGGAACGGCCACGGCTGAGAGGTCACATAACGCAGGTTTTTCACCTTGATGCCGCTCTCCTCCATCACCTCTCGGGCGACGGCCTGCTCAAGGGTTTCACCCACTTCGACAAATCCGGCCAGCACGGTGTGCACGCCGTTACGATGCCGGGTATGCTGCGCCAGCAGGATCGAATCGTCGCGACGGATAGCGACGATAATGCAAGGAGCAATTTGTGGGTAGTAGCGTTCACGGCAGTGGCTGCACAGCATTGCCCATTCGCTTTTGCTGGCATGCATCGGATGGCCACAGTAGCCGCAAAATTTATGCGATCGATAAAATTCGGCGAGCTGGATCCCTCGCCCCGCCAACTGGAAGAGCCCCGGATCCTGATCCAGCACCTGGCGTAACGATCCCATGTCATGACGGCGATCCTGACGCACCATCCAGACGGACTCGCCCTGCCACTCGCCAATATGCAGCGCATGCTGGCCGACAAGATCGAAATTAACCGCTTCGCCATGTGGTAATTCTCCACCAGGCAACCATAATTTTTGTTCGTGACTGACAACCCACCAGCCGCGATCTAATTTTTCAATAATACGATCCATATCTATTGCACTACCTTTGCTTCACTGGCATGTTGTTAACATTATATTTACATTTTGGTGAGCAGATTTAAAATCAAAACTTGCGGAGTCAATCATGCTAAACCAGCTGGAAAACCTGACGGAGCGCGTTGGCGGTAGTAATGAACTGGTCGATCGCTGGCTACAAGTGCGTAAGCATCTGCTCGTGGCTTACTACAATCTGGTTGGCCTGAAACCGGGCAAAGAATCATTTATGCGGCTTAACGAAAGAGCGCTGGATGACTTTTGCCAAAGTCTGGTGGATTACCTCTCATCTGGTCATTTTAGTATTTATGAACGCATTATTGGCGAAATGGAAGGCGATACCCCACTTTTAGCCGCCACCCGGCTTTATCCACAGCTGGAAGCCAATACCCAGCAGATGATGGACTACTACGATACCTGCCTCGAAAACGCTATCGATCACGATAACTACCTTGAATTTCAGCAGGCGCTGTCGGATATCGGCGAGTCGCTGGAAGCACGTTTTGCGCTGGAAGATAAACTGATCGCCCTTGCCGTCGCGCATAACCTGAGCAATGACGTGCACGATAATATTGCGCCGACTGCTTGAGTTGTGCGCAATTAACGAGTAGTTTACCTCCATTCCCCCTCTCCGGAGGGGATGTCATCTTGTCGGAGTGCCTATTTTCCATGCGCAGGCTAACGTGGAAAAGGCTGAGACCGTTAATTCGGGATCCGCGGAACCTGATCAGGCTAATACCTGCGAAGGGAACAAGAGTAAACTGCTGGTCGCACCTTTCCGTTATGGACTGGTCGCATCTGTTACTCCATCCGTCGTCTGACAAGCCATCTCCTTGTTTAACTGGAATGCGCTATGTCTACTACCAAACTCACCCGTCGGGAACAACGCGAGCACGCACAGCGATTCATTGATACGCTGGCAGGTACCGCTTTTCCCAATTCACACCGCATCTACATTCACGGCTCACAAGCGGATATCCGCGTCCCGATGCGTGAAATTAAGCTCAGCCCGACCCTCGTCGGCGGCGATAACGACCATCCCCAGTACGAAGCCAATGAGCCGATTCCGGTGTATGACACCTCCGGGCCTTATGGCGACCCGGATATTGACATTGATGTCCGCCAGGGGCTGGCAAAGCTGCGCCAGCCATGGATCGACGCGCGTAACGACTGCGCTCCGCTCAGCGAACGTAGCTCGGCTTACACTAAAGCGCGGCTGGCCGACGACGGCCTCGATGAGCTGCGCTTCAGCGGCCTGCTGACGCCCAAACGCGCCGTCTCTGGCAAATGCGTGACGCAACTGCACTACGCCCGCCAGGGGATCGTCACCCCGGAGATGGAGTTCATCGCCATTCGCGAAAACATGGGTCGCGAACGTATCCGCAGCGAGGTTCTGCGCCAGCAGCATGCCGGGGAAGGCTTCGGTGCCCGCCTGCCGGAAAACATTACCCCCGAGTTCGTCCGCGATGAAGTTGCCGCCGGGCGCGCCATCATCCCGGCCAACATCAACCACCCGGAATCTGAGCCGATGATTATCGGCCGCAATTTCCTGGTGAAAGTGAATGCCAATATCGGCAACTCAGCGGTGACCTCTTCCATCGAAGAGGAGGTGGAAAAACTGGTCTGGTCAACCCGCTGGGGCGCCGACACGGTGATGGACCTCTCCACCGGCCGCTATATCCACGAAACCCGCGAGTGGATCCTGCGCAACAGCCCGGTGCCGATTGGTACCGTCCCGATTTACCAGGCGCTGGAGAAGGTCAACGGCATTGCCGAGAACCTCACCTGGGAAGCCTTCCGCGATACCCTGCTGGAACAGGCCGAGCAGGGCGTCGACTACTTCACGATTCACGCCGGCGTGTTGCTGCGCTACGTGCCGATGACCGCGAAGCGCCTGACCGGTATCGTGTCGCGCGGTGGTTCAATCATGGCCAAATGGTGCCTGTCGCACCATCAGGAAAATTTCCTCTACCAGCACTTCCGCGAAATCTGCGAAATCTGCGCCGCCTATGACGTTTCGCTGTCCCTCGGCGATGGCCTGCGCCCCGGCTCGATCCAGGACGCCAATGACGAGGCGCAGTTTTCCGAGCTGCGCACCCTCGGCGAACTGACGAAAATCGCCTGGGAGTATGACGTGCAGGTGATGATCGAAGGCCCCGGCCACGTGCCGATGCAGATGATCCGCCGCAATATGACTGAAGAGCTGGAGCACTGCCATGAAGCGCCGTTCTATACCTTAGGGCCGCTCACCACCGACATCGCGCCAGGCTACGACCATTTCACCTCCGGCATTGGTGCGGCGATGATCGGCTGGTTCGGCTGCGCCATGCTGTGCTACGTCACGCCAAAAGAACATCTCGGCCTGCCCAACAAAGAGGATGTGAAGCAGGGGCTGATTACCTACAAAATTGCCGCCCACGCCGCTGACCTCGCGAAAGGCCACCCGGGCGCGCAGATCCGCGATAACGCGATGTCAAAAGCACGTTTCGAATTCCGCTGGGAAGACCAGTTCAACCTCGCGCTCGATCCCTTCACCGCGCGGGCCTATCACGATGAAACCCTGCCGCAGGAGTCCGGCAAAGTCGCCCACTTCTGTTCCATGTGCGGGCCGAAATTCTGCTCAATGAAGATCACCCAGGAAGTCCGCGACTACGCCGCCAGGCAGGCCATCGACGCCGGAATGGCCGATATGTCGAATAACTTCCGCGCCCGTGGCGGCGAAATCTACCTCAAACAGGAGGAAGCCTGATGTATCAACCTGATTTTCCACCCGTCCCATTTCGTCTCGGACTCTACCCGGTGGTTGACAGCGTGGCGTGGATTGAGCGCCTGCTGGAGGCGGGAGTGCGTACTATTCAGCTGCGCATCAAAGACCAACGCGACAGCGACGTTGAAGATGACGTCATCGCCGCCATCGCCCTTGGCCGTCGGTATCACGCCCGGTTGTTCATTAATGATTACTGGCAGCTGGCGATTAAGCACCAGGCCTACGGTGTACACCTGGGGCAAGAAGATCTGGAAACCACCGATCTGAGGGCCATCCGCAAAGCCGGGCTGCGCCTTGGTGTTTCCACCCATGACGATATGGAGATTGACGTCGCGCTGGCGGCTCGACCTTCCTACATCGCACTGGGTCACGTCTTCCCGACACAAACCAAACAGATGCCTTCCGCGCCGCAGGGCCTCAAGCAACTTGCCGGGCATATTCAGCGGCTGGCGGATTACCCCACCGTCGCGATCGGCGGGATTAGCCTTGATAAAGCACCGGGCGTGCTGGCGACTGGCGTCGGCAGCATCGCGGTGGTCAGCGCCATTACCCAGGCGGCGAACTGGCGGGCAGCGACCGACCAGCTGCTGGCGCTGGCGGGAGCAGGCGATGAATGATCACGACTTTATGCGCTATAGCCGCCAGCTGCTGCTGGAGGATATTGCCATCGAGGGTCAGCAGAAACTGTTAGCCAGCCGGGTGCTGATTATCGGCCTTGGCGGGCTGGGCTCCCCGGCGGCGCTCTATCTTGCCGGAGCGGGCGTCGGGACGCTGACCCTGGCCGATGACGACGCGGTGCATCTCAGCAACCTACAGCGGCAGATCCTGTTCACCAGCGAGGATATCGACCGGCCAAAAGCCGCGGCGGCAAAGACCCGGCTCAGTCAGCTAAACCCGCAGATCAAACTGGTTGCGCTCCAGCAACGTCTGAGCGGCGAGGCGCTGCGCGCTGAGGTGGCGAAAGCGGACGTGGTGCTGGACTGCACCGATAACATGGTGACCCGCCAGGCAATCAACGCCGCCTGTGTCGCCCTCGACACCCCGTTAGTGACCGCCAGCGCCGTCGGCTTCGGCGGTCAGTTGATGGTATTGACGCCCCCCTGGACGCAGGGCTGCTATCGCTGCCTGTGGCCGGATAGCGACGAACCGCAACGTAACTGCCGCACCGCGGGGATCGTCGGCCCGGTCGTCGGCATGATGGGCACGCTGCAGGCGCTGGAGGCGATTAAGCTGCTCAGCGGAATGACGACGCCACGTAATACCCTGCGGCTGTTCGACGCCCGCACCAGCAACTGGCGCAACCTGGCGCTACAGCGCTCCCGGAGCTGTCCAGTGTGCGGAGGGCGACATGCAGATTTGGTTTAACGACGAGCCGCTGGCATGTGCCGACAATCTCAGCGTCAGCGCCCTGCTGACCCAGCTCGAACAGCTGCAGCCGGGCGTTGCGCTGGCGCTCAATCAACACATCCTGCCGCGCGAGCGGTGGGAAGATCATCTCTTGCAGGAAGGCGATCGGATCCTGCTTTTTCAGGTTATCGCTGGAGGCTGACATGTTACGTATTGCAGACAAAACGTTTGAATCCCATCTTTTTACCGGTACCGGCAAATTCGCCGCCCCGGAGGTGATGGTTGAGGCGATTCGCGCCTCGGGCAGCCAGCTGGTGACCCTGGCGATGAAGCGCGTCGATTTACGCCAGCACAATGACGCTATCCTCGCCCCGCTGCTGGCGGCGGGGGTCAGCCTGCTGCCGAATACCTCAGGCGCCAAGACGGCGGAAGAGGCGGTGTTTGCCGCCCGCCTGGCGCGGGAAGCCCTGGGTACCCACTGGCTGAAGCTGGAGATCCACCCGGATGCCCGCTGGCTGCTGCCCGACCCGATTGAAACCCTGAAGGCGGCGGAGCTGCTGGTCCGCGAAGGGTTCGTCGTCCTGCCCTACTGCGGCGCCGATCCGGTGCTGTGTAAACGGCTGGAAGAGGCTGGCTGTGCTGCGGTGATGCCGCTGGGCGCGCCGATCGGCTCCAATCAGGGACTGGAAACTAAAGCCATGCTGGAGATTATTATCGAGCAGGCCACCGTACCGGTGGTGGTCGATGCCGGAATTGGCGTGCCGAGCCATGCGGCGCAAGCACTGGAGATGGGCGCGGATGCGGTGCTGGTCAATACCGCCATTGCCGTCGCCGACGACCCCGTGGCCATGGCCCGCGCCTTCCGTATGGCAGTCGATGCCGGATTACTGGCGCGTCAGGCCGGACCGGGGGCACGCAGTACGCAGGCGCAAGCCACCAGCCCGCTGACCGGATTCCTGGAGGCGCTGGCATGAAAACCTTCAGCGATCGCTGGCGGCAGCTGGAGTGGGACGACATCCGCCTGCGCATCAACAGCAAAACCGCCGCCGACGTCGAACGGGCGCTGGCGGCCAAACCGCTCACCCGTGACGACATGATGGCCCTGCTTTCACCGGCGGCGGCCAACTATCTTGAACCCCTCGCCCAGCGCGCGCAGCGGCTCACTCGCCAGCGCTTCGGCAATACCGTCAGCTTCTACGTGCCACTGTATCTCTCCAACCTGTGCGCCAACGACTGCACCTACTGCGGCTTCTCAATGAGCAATCGCATTAAGCGCAAGACGCTGGATGCCGCCGAGATTGCCCGCGAGTGCGCCGCGATCCGCGACCTGGGCTTTGAGCATCTGCTGCTGGTCACCGGCGAACATCAGGGCAAGGTGGGGATGGATTATTTCCGCCAGCACCTACCGGCTATCCGCAGCCAGTTTTCCTCGCTGCATATGGAGGTGCAGCCGCTGGCGACTGAAGAGTATGCCGAGCTGAAAACGCTGGGGCTCGACGGGGTAATGGTCTATCAGGAGACCTACCATGAAAGCATGTATGCCCAGCACCATCTGAAAGGGAAAAAGCAGGATTTCTTCTGGCGGCTGGATACGCCGGATCGCTTAGGCGAGGCGGGGATCGACAAGATCGGCCTCGGCGCGTTGATTGGCCTTTCCGACAGCTGGCGGGTGGACTGCTTTATGGTCGCCGAGCATCTGCTGTGGCTGCAGCAGCGCTACTGGCGCAGCCGCTACTCGGTCTCCTTCCCGCGCCTGCGTCCCTGTGCCGGCGGTATTGAACCAGCTTCGCTGATGGATGAGCGCCAACTGGTGCAGACCATTTGCGCCTTCCGCCTGCTGGCGCCGGAGGTTGAACTGTCGCTTTCAACCCGTGAATCACCCTGGTTCCGCGACCGGGTGATCCCGCTGGCAATTAACAACGTCAGCGCCTTCTCTAAAACGCAGCCGGGCGGCTACGCCGACGATCATCCGGAGCTCGAGCAATTTGCCCCACATGACGATCGCCGCCCTGAAGAGGTTGCCAGCGCGCTAGCCGCCCGTGGCCTGCAGCCGGTATGGAAAGACTGGGACAGCTGGCTGGGACGCGCCTCGCAATCATCATGAAGTATGCTGCAAGCCGCTGATTATTTTGCGTGCCTGCACGAGAGATGAAAAACGGGGAGTCGCCCGATTGCCGCCGTTTTTCTATTCTGCCCGGGTCAGCAGCGGACGCTGACCAGGGCGAACGTTTTCTTCCTCATTTTCGCCCTGCCTCTCCGCGCTGCGCGAGGGCCAGTTCATTATCGACGAATATAAATCACGATAGATGAAGGCCTCAGAGTTATAATTGAGCAATAGTTAACTGATTCGATCGGCAGGCTCGCTGACACAAGCTGCGTTCGGACCCTTGGTTTATACATCCGGGACGATTAACGATTCATGGCGCTACACAACAGAAAGCTCTCTTTTACGACACCAATCGTCGTGGGGTTTGCCGGCATTTTGCTCAGTTTTATGCTGATTGCTACTTTCGTCACCCTGGCACAGCGGAAAGATTTTCTCGAAGATTATCACGATATTAACCGCAACTTTACCCACAACCTGGCCATCAACTACACGGAAACGCTGCTACGGGAAAATGATTTTATCCTCGGACGGGCGGCCACCTTCTTCGCCCGTAATGACGCACTCAATCACGCGGTGAATGTTGATCCGGAGAAAGGGTTAACCACGCTAATGCAGTTACAGAACATGATGCCAAGCGTCTCATCCATCTCGCTGGCGGATACCGCGGGCCACTATCTGCGTGCTCCGGAGATGCTGCAAAATGAAGACAGTAAAGCCTTCGATCCGAAAACGCGCCCCTGGTTTATCAAACAGGCGGAAGCCAGCACCTTCAGCCACTACACCAGCCCGTATATGGATTATTTCACCCACCATCCGACGATTACCATTTTCAAACCCATCATTACTCCGGAGGGTAGACTCAAAGGCAGCCTGGCTTTTCATCTTGATCTCACCTCCATGGGGTTCGCACTACGGCAGATGGTCGCCCCCGTACAGGGGGAATTTTTTGTGGTGCAGCGGGATGGCAACGTTGTCCTGCACTCCGACCCGGGCGCGCTGTTTAAACCCTTCGTCAGCGGCGAACTGATGGATAAAATGACCAGCGGAGAGGGACAGCTTTACGATACCAGGAGCGATACCTGGTATTACTACTACTCCTTTACCAATCCCGACTGGTTCGTGATTTACCGTGTCGATAACGCCACCCTTATCAATCTGACGCGCCATGAGACGAACTTAGTGATCGGCGGTTTCGCACTCGCGGCGATCATCATCATTTTGTTCGGCCTTTATCTGCGTCATGCCTCCCGTACCGTACTGATGAATATCATCAATGCGATTAAAACGGGTGACGTCAAACGTGCTCCGCGCCTTGAGGCAATGCTGAGTAAAGCAATTGAAACCAACAAGCAACGCGAACTGACCTACGTCCGCCAGGCCACCATCGACGCCCTCACTGGCTGCAAAAACCGCCGCGCCTTCGACAGCGATATCGCCGCGCTGATGAACGATCACCAACCTTTCGCCCTCGCTCTGGTCGATATAGATAACTTCAAATCGATCAACGACACCTGGGGACACCTCAACGGCGATATCGTCCTGCGCAACGTCGCCCGCGAGGGGCTGCAGGTCCTCCAGCCGCTGGAGATTTCCCTTTATCGCTACGGCGGTGAAGAGTTCGCGGTGGTCTTTCCTGCCGAACATATCGATAACGCCCGAACACTACTGGAAACATGGCGAGTCAACGTCGAGCGGCGTACCTGGCGCGAAGATGGCTTGACGGTCACCTTTAGCGCCGGACTGGGGGAATGGAACATGGAGCCGCTGGATAAACTGGTGGTGAGCGTCGATGAGGCGCTTTACAAAGCCAAGCAACAAGGTAAAAACCGCATCCTGCGCGCGTAAGACAACAGGACACGGCCGCCCACTTCGGTGGGCTTTTTTATTTTTACCGGCAAAAATGAAACCGGTTTCAATTTTTGTGTGATGACTTACACACAATCATGGTAAAGCGGTTGTCGCATCGCCAGGGCCGCGATAAAGATAAGACATCACGGAACACAAGGGCCACTGACTATGAAGAATATCGTTTTGTGCTGTGCCGCCGGTATGTCCACCAGCATGCTGGTTCAGCGTATGCAAGATGCCGCGCAGAAGAAAGGTGTTGAGGTTTCTATCAAGGCCGTCCCGGTCGCCGAGTTTAAAGATAACCTGGCCGCCGCCGACATTATTTTGCTCGGCCCGCAGGTGAAATATGAGCAGGCTAAACTGCAGGCGCTGGCCGATCCCTTCGGCAAGAAAGTCGCGGTGATCGATATGATGGACTACGGCATGATGAAAGGTGATGCCGTTCTGGATAAAGCCCTTAAGATGCTGGAGTAATCGATGGAAGATTTAGAAACGATCATCATGGAGCTGTTGGTCAATGCCGGTTCCGCACGTAGCGCGGCGCTCACGGCTCTCCAGTTAGCACGGAAAGGTGACTTTGCGGCAGCCGAGCAGGCCATGGCCGAATCCCATGAGTTCGTCAAACATGCGCATAAAATCCAGACCCAGCTCATCGGCCTGGATGAAGGTACCGGTAAGCTGCCGGTCAACCTGATCACCGTTCACTCTCAGGACCACCTGATGAACGCCATGGTCATTCAGGATCTGGCGACCGATATGATTGAACTCTATCGTCGTCTGCCGCTCGCGCAGTAACCTCGCGGATTTAACGGGCGCCGCTGCCGGCGCCCGTCCCCTCTCAAAGAAAACCGTACATTGCGGCAAATACCCAGCCAAACACGCAGGAGACACCGACACCGATGAGCCCGGGCAGGATAAAGCTGTGGTTAATGACAAAGCGGCCGATATGCGTCGTGCCTGAACGGTCGAACTGGATAGCCGCCAGATCGCTTGGGTAGGTCGGCAGAATATAGTAGCCGTAGCAGGCCGGCGCAGAAGCCACGATATAGGCCGGGTCGACGCCGATGGCCAGGGCTACCGGCACAATCGCCGCCAGCGCTGCCGCCTGGGAGTTAACAAACTTAGATACCAGTAACAGCACGATGGCGTAGGCCCACGGGTACTCCTTCACCATCTCTCCGAGCACACCTTTAATCTCGGTCATATGCGCGCCGAACATAGTTTCCGCCATCCACGCGATGCCGTATACCGCGACGATAGCGATCATTCCCGAACGGAAAACCTCATTTTTAGAAATCGACGCCGGGTTAGTTTTGGTAATGATGATAATAAGCGCCCCGGAGAGCAGCATGAACATCTGGATCACCAGCACCATCGACAGCGGCTTACCGTCGAAGGCCGGGCGTAGTTCGGAAAACGCGCCGAGCAGGGCCACCACGGCGATGGAAGCAAGGAAGATCCACATCGCAATCCAGTTGCTGGTCGGCAGCTTTTTATCCAGCAGCGTCGCTGTATCGCCATAGACGTAATGGCGATTTTCCGGTACCGCAATAAACGCCTGGAAGGCTTCGTCTTTATCCAGATCTTTGCCACGGAACCAACTGAAGATACCGATCGCCAGGATCCCCAACAGCGTGGACGGAATGGTTATCGCCAGCAGGTCGAGAAATTCCAGGTGTTTACCGTTAAAGGTAAAATTCCCCAGCATCGCCACCAGCGAAACCACTGCTACCGAGACCGGGCTGGCGATGATCCCCATCTGGGCGCCTATGGAGCTGGCCGCCATCGGACGCTCCGGACGAATGTTATTCTTAATGGCGACATCGTAGATAATCGGCAGGATCGTGTACACCACGTGTCCGGTACCACAGAGTATGGTCAGCGTGCAGGTGACGAAAGGCGCGACGATCGAGACATATTTCGGGTTGCGCCGCAGCAGCTTCTCGGCAATCTGTAACATGACATCCAGCCCACCCGACGCCTGTAGCGTCGCCGAAGCGGCCACAACGGCAATGATGACTAACATCACATCAACCGGCGGTTTACCCGGCTGGAGATGGAACACAAAAACGAGGATAACCAAACCGATGCCGCCCAACAGGCCCAGCGCAATACCGCCTTTTCTGGCACCATAAAACAGACAAATTAAGATAATAATGAGTTGTATCGCAAATTCCATGCAGCCCCCAGAGCCTGTCCACTCAGACCAAAAGAAATGACCAACACCTGCCTGCCGGTATTATTTCTGCGTCTTATCGGGAGAAGCATGAGATGTGGCGATCCCTCTCCAGAGCAGTAGCTCCGAAGATAAAGCAGCAGAAGTAATCCCATGATTCATTAGGTATTTTGAATATATCGCCTTTGGATTGATTATTTTTTGATATGAGTAGAACTTTTACCCATATATAAATAAAGGTTTTTCCAGTGAACGGGGAATGGATATTTTATATGAATTAATTGCTAAAAATATGCGGCGTTAATATGTCGTAAATGTAATTAAAGACGAGGGCGAGGCGGCGGACAAACAATAAAAAAGCCGGTCAGGAAACCTGACCGGCTTTTTAGCAGTGCATCAACGATTAATCGTTGTCAGAACCGCCAAGGCCTGCGTTCAGCAGTTCTGCCAGGTTGGCAGACGCTTCTTCTACGCTCACCTGCGGTGCAGCTGGCTGTTCGCCCGCTGCGCGACGGCGCATACGATCCTGGTGGTACGCATAACCGGTACCCGCCGGGATCAGACGACCCACGATGACGTTCTCTTTCAGACCGCGCAGTTCGTCGCGTTTGCCCGCAACAGCTGCTTCGGTCAGCACGCGAGTGGTCTCCTGGAACGATGCCGCGGAGATGAAGGACTCGGTTGCCAGAGACGCTTTGGTGATACCCAGCAGGTCGCGGGAATAGGTTGCCGCAACTTTGCCATTCGCTTCAAGCTCGCGGTTAGCGATCTTAACGCGGGAGTATTCAACCTGCTCGCCTTCGAGGAAGTCGGAGCTACCAGCACTTTCGATGGTCGCTTTACGCAGCATCTGACGAACGATAACCTCAATGTGCTTATCGTTAATCTTAACGCCTTGCAGACGGTAAACGTCCTGAACTTCGTTGGTGATGTAACGCGTTACCGCGTGCACGCCACGAAGACGCAGAATGTCGTGCGGTGCTTCCGGACCGTCGGAAACCACGTCACCACGTTCTACACGTTCACCTTCGAACACGTTCAGCTGACGCCATTTCGGAATCATCTCTTCGTACGGTTCGCTACCGTCTACCGGGGTGATAACCAGACGACGTTTCCCTTTGGTTTCTTTACCGAAGGAAATGATGCCGCTGATTTCAGCCAGGATTGCCGGCTCTTTCGGACGACGTGCTTCGAACAGATCCGCAACGCGCGGCAGACCACCGGTGATGTCCTTGGTACCGCCGGATTCCTGCGGAACACGCGCCAGGGTGTCACCAGAGCTGATCTGTACGCCATCTTCCAGCTGAACAATCGCTTTACCCGGCAGGAAGTACTGAGCAGGCATATCGGTGCCTGGGATCAGAACGTCGTTGCCCTGAGCATCAACAATTTTCAGCGCCGGACGCAGATCTTTACCACCTGCGGTACGTTCTGCAGAATCCAGAACCACCAGCGAAGACAGACCGGTCAGCTCGTCGGTCTGACGAGTAATGGTCTGGCCGTCGATCATGTCAGTGAAGCGGACGAAACCACTCACTTCGGTGATAACCGGCATGGTATGCGGATCCCAGTTTGCAACGGTTTCACCGCCGGCAACCTGTTCGCCATCGCCTTTCGCCATAACGGAGCCGTAAGGCACTTTATAGCTTTCTTTCGTACGGCCGAATTCGTCGATCAGTTTCAGCTCGGTGTTACGAGAGGTGATAACCAGTTTACCGCTGGAGTTCACAACCGACTTCGCGTTGCTCAGACGGATGCTACCTTTGTTTTTCACCTGGATGCTGGATTCAGCAGCCGCACGAGATGCCGCACCACCGATGTGGAACGTACGCATCGTCAGCTGTGTACCCGGCTCACCGATGGACTGTGCCGCGATAACGCCGATAGCCTCACCTTTGTTGATGATGTGGCCACGCGCCAGGTCACGACCGTAGCAGTGCGCACATACACCAAAGTCGGTGTCACAGGATACAACGGAACGAACTTTGACAGAGTCAACGGAGTTCTCTTCCAGCAGGTCACACCAGTGCTCATGCAGCAGCGTGTTGCGTGGAACCAGAATGTCCGCGGTGCCCGGCTTCAGAACGTCTTCAGCAGTCACACGACCCAGTACGCGATCGCGCAGCGGCTCTTTAACGTCGCCACCTTCGATAACCGGCGTCATGGTGATGCCTTCCAGGGTACCGCAGTCGTCTTCAGTGACGACCAGGTCCTGGGCAACGTCAACCAGACGACGAGTCAGGTAACCGGAGTTCGCTGTCTTCAGTGCGGTATCCGCCAGACCTTTACGCGCACCGTGGGTGGAGATGAAGTACTGGAGTACGTTCAGACCTTCACGGAAGTTCGCGGTGATCGGCGTTTCGATGATGGAGCCATCCGGCTTCGCCATCAGACCACGCATACCAGCCAGCTGACGAATCTGTGCTGCAGAACCACGCGCACCGGAGTCGGCCATCATGTAGATGCTGTTGAAGGAAACCTGCTGCTCTTCCTGACCGTCACGGTTAATCACGGTTTCAGTTTGCAGGTTATCCATCATCGCTTTGGATACACGATCGTTCGCCGCAGCCCAGATATCGATAACTTTGTTGTAGCGTTCGCCCGCGGTGACCAGACCAGACTGGAACTGTTCCTGAATCTCAGCAACTTCCGCTTCCGCTTCGCTGATGATTTCGTATTTTTTCTCCGGGATGACCATGTCATCGATACCAACGGATGCACCTGAACGCGCTGCATAAGCAAAGCCGGTGTACATCGTCTGGTCCGCAAAAATAACGGTCGGTTTCAGGCCCAGAATACGGTAACAGGTGTTCAGCATCTTGGAGATTGCTTTCTTACCGAGCGCCTGGTTCACGATAGAGAACGGCAGACCTTTCGGTACGATCATCCACAGAATGGCACGGCCAACGGTCGTGTCTTTCAAGCTGGTCTTCGCGACGAATTCACCATTGTCGTCTTTTTCGTATTCGGTGATACGCACTTTAACGCGCGCATGCAGAGAGGCCAGACCGGCGCGATAAATACGCTCCGCTTCTTTCGGGCCAGTCAGCACCATGCCTTCGCCTTTGGCGTTAACACAGTCGCGGGTCATGTAGTACAGACCCAGTACAACGTCCTGAGACGGAACGATGATTGGTTCGCCGTTCGCCGGGGACAGGATGTTGTTGGTAGACATCATCAGCGCACGCGCTTCCAGCTGGGCTTCCAGCGTCAGCGGTACGTGAACAGCCATCTGGTCACCATCGAAGTCGGCGTTATATGCCGCACAAACCAGCGGGTGCAGCTGAATGGCTTTACCTTCGATCAGAACCGGTTCGAATGCCTGGATACCTAAACGGTGCAGGGTTGGTGCACGGTTCAGCAGTACCGGGTGTTCGCGGATAACTTCGTCCAGGATATCCCAAACGACGGCTTCTTCGCGCTCAACCATTTTCTTAGCGGCTTTGATGGTGGTGGCCAGGCCACGCAGTTCCAGCTTGCCGTAGATGAACGGTTTGAACAGCTCCAGCGCCATTTTCTTCGGCAGACCGCACTGATGCAGACGCAGGTATGGACCTACGGTGATAACAGAACGACCGGAGTAGTCAACACGCTTACCGAGCAGGTTCTGACGGAAACGACCCTGTTTACCTTTGATCATATCGGCCAAAGATTTCAGAGGACGTTTGTTAGAACCGGTGATCGCACGACCGCGACGACCGTTATCCAGCAGGGCGTCAACCGCTTCCTGCAGCATACGTTTTTCGTTGCGTACGATGATGTCCGGCGCAGCCAGATCCAGCAGACGTTTCAGACGGTTGTTACGGTTAATGACGCGACGATACAGATCGTTCAGGTCAGAAGTCGCAAAACGGCCGCCATCGAGCGGAACCAGCGGACGCAGATCTGGCGGCAGAACCGGCAGAACGGTCAGGATCATCCACTCCGGCTTGTTGCCAGACTGAACGAACGCTTCCAGCAGCTTAATGCGCTTGGTCAGCTTTTTACGCTTGGTTTCGGAGTTGGTTTCGTTCAGCTCTTCACGCAGCTGTTCGCATTCCTGCTCCAGATCCATATTGCGCAGCAGCGCCTGGATCGCTTCCGCACCCATTTTCGCGTCGAATTCGTCACCGAACTCTTCCAGCGCATCCAGGTACTGCTCTTCAGTCAGGATCTGGTTGCGTTCGAGGTTAGTCATGCCACCTTCGATAACCACGTAGGATTCGAAGTACAGTACACGTTCGATATCGCGCAGCGGCATATCCAGCAGCAGGCCGATACGGGACGGCAGCGATTTCAGGAACCAGATGTGCGCCGTCGGACATGCCAGCTCGATGTGGCCCATGCGCTCACGACGCACTTTAGTCTGGGTCACTTCAACGCCGCACTTCTCACAGATCACACCGCGGTGTTTCAGGCGCTTGTACTTACCGCACAGGCACTCATAGTCTTTTACTGGCCCGAAAATACGAGCACAGAACAGACCGTCACGCTCAGGCTTGAACGTACGGTAGTTAATGGTTTCCGGCTTTTTAACTTCACCGAAAGACCATGAACGGATCATGTCTGGCGATGCCAGAGCAATTTTGATCGCATCAAACTCTTCGGTTTTAGTTTGCGCTTTCAGAAACTTTAATAAGTCTTTCACGGATTTGCTCCCGTCGGAGTTAGCACAATCTGGCGCCGGGTTTTACCCCGGCACCAGTGACCTGTTTGAGCGAGAGTTACTCGTCTTCCAGTTCGATGTTGATGCCCAGCGAGCGGATCTCTTTCAACAGTACGTTGAAGGATTCCGGCATGCCCGGTTCCATCTGGTGGTTGCCGTCCACGATGTTTTTATACATCTTGGTACGACCATTCACGTCATCAGACTTAACGGTGAGCATTTCCTGCAGGGTGTAGGCCGCGCCATAAGCTTCCAGCGCCCACACTTCCATCTCACCGAAGCGCTGACCACCGAACTGCGCCTTACCACCCAGCGGCTGCTGAGTAACCAGGCTGTAGGAACCGGTGGAACGAGCGTGCATTTTGTCGTCGACCAGGTGGTTCAGTTTCAGCATGTACATGTAACCCACGGTTACCGGACGTTCGAACTGTTCACCGGTGCGGCCGTCAAACAGGGTGATCTGACCGGAAGTCGGCAGGTCGCCCAGCTGCAGCAGCTCTTTGATTTCAGCTTCTTTCGCACCGTCGAATACCGGCGTTGCGATCGGCATGCCTTTACGCAGGTTTTCAGCCAGACGCAGAACTTCTTCATCGCTGAAGGTATTCAGGTCAACTTTCTGGCGAACGTCAGCGCCCAGATCGTAAGCACGCTGGATGAATTCGCGCAGTTTCGCGACTTCTTGCTGCTGTTTCAACATGGCGTTGATCTTGTCGCCGATGCCTTTCGCAGCCATACCCAGGTGAGTTTCCAGGATCTGACCGATGTTCATACGAGACGGTACGCCCAGCGGGTTCAGTACGATATCTACCGGCGTACCGTTAGCATCGTGCGGCATATCTTCGATCGGGTTGATCTTAGAGATAACACCCTTGTTACCGTGACGACCTGCCATCTTATCACCAGGCTGGATACGGCGTTTAACGGCCAGGTATACCTTAACAATCTTCAGCACGCCCGGTGCCAGATCGTCGCCTTGAGTGATTTTACGGCGTTTCGCTTCGAGTTTTTTCTCGAACTCGTGTTTCAGCTCGTCATACTGCTCAGCCAGTTGCTCCAGCTGATTTTGTTTCTCTTCGTCGGTCAGGCCCAGTTCCAGCCAGCGATCGCGCGGCAGTTTGTCGAGCTTCTCAGCTTCAACGCCACCGGATACCAGCACCGCGTAGATACGACTGAACAGACCGGCTTCGAGGATCTGCAGTTCTTCAGACAGGTCTTTCTTCGCCTGCTTCAGCTGCATCTCTTCGATTTCCAGCGCACGTTTGTCTTTTTCTACGCCGTCACGGGTAAAGACCTGAACGTCGATAACGGTACCAGAGACACCGTTCGGCACGCGCAGAGAAGAGTCTTTAACGTCAGACGCTTTCTCACCGAAGATTGCACGCAGCAGTTTCTCTTCCGGCGTCAGCTGGGTTTCACCTTTCGGCGTTACCTTACCAACCAGAATGTCGCCGCCGGTCACTTCCGCACCGATATAAACGATACCGGACTCATCCAGTTTAGAGAGCGCAGCTTCACCCACGTTCGGGATGTCAGCGGTAATCTCTTCCGGCCCCAGCTTGGTGTCACGGGACACGCACGCCAGTTCCTGAATGTGGATGGTGGTGAAACGGTCTTCCTGGACAACACGCTCGGATACGAGGATGGAGTCTTCGAAGTTGTAGCCGTTCCACGGCATGAACGCTACGCGCATGTTCTGACCCAGCGCCAGTTCACCGAGGTCGGTGGACGGGCCGTCGGCCAGCACGTCGCCGCGCTCAATGGGTTCGCCCAGGGACACGCAAGGCATCTGGTTGATGCAGGTGTTCTGGTTAGAACGGGTGTACTTGGTCAGGTTGTAGATGTCGATACCTGCTTCGCCCGGGTACATCTCGTCTTCGTTAACTTTGATAACGATACGGGAAGCATCCACGTACTGAACGGTACCGCCGCGTTTAGCGACCGCAGTAACACCGGAGTCAACGGCAACAGCACGTTCCATACCGGTACCAACCAGCGGCTTATCAGCGCGCAGAGTCGGAACCGCCTGACGTTGCATGTTCGCACCCATCAATGCACGGTTGGCGTCATCGTGTTCCAGGAACGGGATCAGGGACGCACCGACGGATACCACCTGCTGGGTGGATACGTCCATGTAGTCAACCTGGTCGCGGCTGAACAAGCTGGATTCGCCTTTGCTACGGCAGGTAACCAGATCTTCAACAAAGTGGCCTTCGTCATCTAGGTTGGAGTTCGCCTGAGCGATGACGTAGTTACCTTCTTCGATGGCAGACAGGTAATGAATTTCGTCGGTAACCACACCGTCAGTCACTTTACGATACGGCGTCTCAAGGAAGCCATATTCGTTAGTCTGTGCGTACACGGACAGGGAGTTGATCAGACCGATGTTCGGACCTTCAGGCGTTTCGATTGGACATACGCGACCGTAGTGAGTCGGGTGTACGTCTCGAACTTCGAAGCCTGCGCGTTCACGGGTCAGACCGCCTGGGCCGAGTGCGGAGATACGACGTTTGTGCGTAATCTCAGACAGCGGGTTGTTCTGGTCCATAAACTGTGACAGCTGGCTGGAACCAAAGAACTCTTTCACTGCTGCGGAAATCGGTTTGGCGTTGATCATATCCTGAGGCATCAGGGTATCGAGATCGCCCAGAGACAGACGCTCTTTAACCGCACGCTCTACACGCACCAGGCCAACGCGGAACTGGTTTTCCGCCATTTCGCCAACGGAACGGATACGACGGTTGCCGAGGTGGTCGATATCATCGACTTCGCCTTTACCGTTACGGATATCGATGAGCTTCTTCATCACTTCGATGATGTCGTCTTTGCTCAGGATACCGGAACCTTCGATTTCGTCACGCAGCAGAGAACGGTTGAACTTCATACGACCAACCGCGGACAGATCGTAGCGGTCTTCGGAGAAGAACAGGTTCTCGAACAGGCTTTCAGCCGCTTCACGAGTCGGCGGCTCACCCGGGCGCATCATGCGGTAGATTTCTACCAGCGCGCTCAGACGATCGTTGGTCGGGTCGACGCGTACCGTTTCAGAAATGTACGGGCCGTGGTCCAGATCGTTGGTGAACAGCGTTTCGATACGCTTGTGGCCTGACTGGCTCAGCTTAGCCAGCAGATCCAGGCTCAGTTCCATGTTCGCCGGGCAGATCAGCTCGCCAGTCGCTTCGTCGATGTAGTCTTTAGAAGCGACTTTGCCCGCAATGTACTCAACCGGAACTTCGATATGTTTGATATCGTCTTTTTCCAGCTGGCGAATGTGGCGCGCAGTAATACGGCGGCCTTTCTCAACGTACACTTTACCGTTGGCTTCGATATCGAAGGAGGCGGTTTCACCGCGCAGACGCTCCGGTATCAGCTCCATCTGCAGCTTGTTGTCGCGAATTTCAAAGACCACTTTCTCGAAGAACAGGTCAAGGATCTGCTCAGTGGTGTAATTCAGCGCGCGCAGAATGATAGTTGCCGGCAGTTTACGACGACGGTCGATACGAACAAACAGGTTGTCTTTCGGGTCGAATTCGAAGTCCAGCCAGGAACCGCGGTAAGGGATAATACGTGCGTTATACAGGACCTTACCGGATGAGTGGGTCTTACCTTTGTCACTGTCAAAGAAGACGCCCGGGCTACGGTGCAGCTGAGAAACGATAACACGCTCGGTACCGTTGATAACGAAGGTACCGTTGTCGGTCATGAGCGGAATTTCGCCCATGTAGACTTCTTGTTCTTTAATGTCTTTAACGGTGCCTTCCGGCGCTTCGCGCTCGTAGATCACCAGACGCAGTTTTACGCGCAGCGGTGCAGAATAAGTCACGCCACGGATCTGACATTCTTTAACATCAAAAACAGGTTCGCCCAGACGGTAGCTGACGTATTGCAGCTCTGAATTACCGCTGTAGCTCTGAATCGGGAATACGGAACGGAAGGCTGCTTCCAGACCATACTGCCCTTCAGGATCTTGCTCGATAAACTTCTGGAACGAATCAAGCTGGATAGAAAGGAGATAAGGTATGTCCAGAACTTGTGGACGTTTACCAAAATCCTTACGAATACGTTTTTTCTCGGTATAGGAGTAAACCATAGGGTTCCTCAGCTCGCTGACAAGTCGACCCGTCTGCCTAAGTAAGGCAGTTTTTTATGCAACACTATTTTGTTGACCGGAAAATGGAACACTTTCCGCAATACCTGTTGCTATCACGCTTAAACCATTTCGTTGCGATTTACACAGCCCAGGAACCCTAACCTGTCGCAGTATATTAAGTCGTCGATAGAAACAAGCATTGTCAGGCAAACCAGCAGTCAAACAGTGTGAAATGCTACTGGCGCCTTACAGCGCAAAAAGGCTGGTGACTAAAAAGTCACCAGCCTCAGCCTGATTTCTCAGGCTGCAACCGGAAGGGTTGGCTTATTTAACTTCAACTTCAGCGCCAGCTTCTTCCAGAGATTTTTTCAGAGCTTCAGCGTCGTCTTTGCTGATGCCTTCTTTCAGTGCAGCCGGAGCAGATTCTACCAGGTCTTTAGCTTCTTTCAGACCCAGGCCAGTTGCGCCACGTACTGCTTTGATAACAGCAACTTTGTTAGCGCCAGCAGCTTTCAGAATTACGTCGAATTCAGTTTTTTCTTCAGCAGCTTCAACCGGGCCAGCAGCTACAGCTACAGCAGCAGCAGCGGAAACACCGAATTTTTCTTCCATTGCAGAGATCAGCTCAACAACGTCCATTACGGACATAGCGGATACTGCTTCAATGATTTGATCTTTAGTGATAGACATTTAAATTGTTCCTGAATATCAGAATAAGTTTATACGTAAGCGAATGCTTTATAAAGACAACTGCAATTAAGCAGCTTCTTTCGCATCGCGTACAGCAGCCAGAGTACGAACCAGTTTGCCAGCCGAAGCTTCTTTCATGGTTGCCATCAGGCGTGCAATTGCTTCTTCGTAGGTCGGCAGAGTTGCCAGGCGGTCGATCTGCGACGCCGGGATCAGCTCACCTTCAAAGGCAGCGGCTTTGACCTCAAATTTTGCATTCGCTTTCGCGAACTCTTTGAACAGACGAGCAGCAGCGCCCGGGTGTTCCATAGAGTATGCAATCAGGGTCGGACCAACAAACGTGTCTTTCAGGCACTCGAACTGAGTACCTTCAACGACGCGGCGCAGCAGGGTGTTACGAACAACACGCATGTATACGCCAGCTTCACGACCTGCTTTACGCAGTTCAGTCATTTTATCCACAGTTACGCCACGGGAATCCGCAACTACTGCAGACAGCGCACCTTTGGCTACTTCGCTGACTTCAGCAACAATCGCTTGTTTGTCTTGAAGATTTAAAGCCATTAGCTTTGCTCCTGGATGTTTGCCAGAGCTCATGCTCTGGAACTCACTTCACTCTATTCAACGAATAGAGCGTCTTAATACGGTGAGCAGAAACAAGCCAGAATATCCAAAAATAATCTTAGCGTTCTGTCACCGTCTACGCAGGGGATTAAGTCTCTTACGAGACTCCTGCGGTCTTCGACGGAGGCCTGGATAGGCCAGGCTCCAACGAACAAATTCTTCCTATGACTTCGTCCTTCGAACCGCAGCGGCGTTAGCTGCTCTCGTTCACACCGGTCATGTAGTTAACTACACTCCCGGTGATTCACTCGATTGCTGCCTTGCTGCAATTCAAATGACTCGCATAGCGTCTGTCTTATTGACAGAATCGTGGGGGTAAGATTGTAGACAAAATCACCGCCCACGTAAAGGCATTAGTTTGCAGAAGCGTTCAGGCCAGCCTGATCTACTGCAACACCTGCACCCATGGTGGTGGAGATGCTAACTTTCTTGATGTACACGCCTTTAGCCTGAGTCGGTTTTGCTTTTTTCAGCGCAACCAGCAGAGATTCCAGGTTTTCTTTCAGTTTGTCAGCGTCAAAGTCCACTTTACCGATGGTGGTGTGGATGATGCCGTTTTTGTCGTTACGATAACGAACCTGACCTGCTTTCGCGTTCTTAACCGCTTCAGCAACGTTAGGGGTTACGGTACCCACTTTCGGGTTTGGCATCAGGCCGCGCGGACCCAGAACCTGGCCCAGCTGGCCAACAACGCGCATTGCATCCGGAGAAGCAATAACAACGTCAAAGTTCATTTCGCCTTTCTTGATCTGGTCAGCCAGATCTTCCATACCTACCAGCTCAGCGCCTGCAGCTTTTGCAGCTTCAGCGTTTGCGCCCTGGGCAAATACGGCAACGCGAACAGAACGGCCAGTACCGTGCGGCAGTACAGTTGCACCACGTACGTTCTGGTCAGATTTACGAGCATCGATGCCCAGGTTTACAGCAACGTCAACGCTTTCAACGAACTTAGCAGTAGCCAGTTCTTTCAGCAGAGCAATGGCTTCGTTGATGTCGTACTGTTTAGTTGCATCAACTTTGTCACGAATCACGGACATGCGCTTGGTCAGTTTAGCCATTTCTTAGTCCTCCACTACCAGGCCCATGGAACGTGCAGTACCTTCGATGGAGCGAGTCATCGCTTCAATGTCGGCACCAGTCATGTCGGCAGCTTTGGTCTGCGCGATTTCCTGCAGCTGAGCGCGGGAAATTTTACCAACTTTATCTTTGTTCGGCTTACCAGAGCCGGACTTGATACCAGCCGCTTTTTTCAGCAGAACTGCTGCCGGCGGGGTTTTGGTAACGAAAGTGAAAGAACGGTCAGCGTAAACGGTGATAACAACCGGGATTGGCAGACCTTTTTCCATGGATTCAGTTTTTGCGTTGAACGCTTTGCAGAATTCCATGATGTTAACGCCCTGCTGACCCAGTGCTGGACCAACCGGCGGACTCGGGTTTGCCATACCAGCTGCAACCTGCAGCTTGACGTAGGCTTGTACTTTCTTAGCCATTCTTAAATCCTCAAATTGGGTTATAGCGCTTCAGAGAAGCTCCCCGTGATAAACATCGTTTTACGGGCCAGGCCCATAAAAACAAAAGGCGCGAAATTGTATGCCAATTTCGCGCCCTATGCAACGATTAAATCGCTGCTTTTTTGATCGCCGGCTTACGCCTTCTCAACCTGACCGAAGTCCAGTTCTACCGGAGTCGCACGACCGAAGATAGAAACGGAAACTTTCAGGCGGGACTTTTCGTAGTCCACTTCTTCAACGACGCCGTTAAAGTCAGCGAACGGACCATCGTTGACACGAACCATTTCGCCCGGCTCAAACAGCGTTTTCGGACGCGGCTTATCGCCAACCTGCTGCAGACGGTTCATGATGGCGTCAACTTCTTTGTCGCTGATCGGCGCCGGACGGTCGGAAGTACCGCCGATGAAGCCCATCACACGCGGTACGCTGCGCACCAGGTGCCAGCTCGCGTCATTCATGACCATCTGAACCAGAACGTAGCCTGGGAAGAATTTACGTTCGCTTTTGCGACGCTGGCCGCCACGGATTTCAACCACTTCTTCGGTTGGAACCATGACTTCGCCAAACAACTCTTCCATGTTGTGTAATTTGATATGTTCACGCAGCGAAGTAGCTACGCGACCTTCAAAACCGGAAAACGCCTGAACGACGTACCAGCGCTTTTTAGGAGCTTCAGACATCTCAGAACCTCAGGCCAGTGATAAAGGAGACCAGGCGAACCAGAATACCATCCAGTCCCCACAGGATCAGTGACATTACTGCAGTCACGGCAGCAACAATCAGCGTAGTATGCAGCGTTTCCTGGCGAGTCGGCCAAATCACTTTACGCACTTCGGTTCGCGCTTCGCGAGCAAAAGCAACGGTCGCCTTACCTTTCGTCGTCAACAGCGCGACGCCACCGGCAGCAGCAATAAGAATAACCACGGCCAGCGCACGCACCGCCAGCATAATGTCGCGATAAAGGAAGTTGCCCACGATCGCCACGATCAGCAGCACGGCAACGATAATCCACTTCATCGCTTCCAGGCCGCGCCCGCTCCCTTGAGCTTCGGTATTCGCACTCATAAACCAACCTGTCAGAAGTATTCTACAAACAATTTCACCCCGCGGGGGCGAGGCGATCCAAACCGAAATTAAGTTTCGGATTATACACAGAACGCGTTCAAACTGCTTCAACGCTGGCAGTTCTGTCGCCCCTGCCCTGCTATTGCAAAGAAGAACGCTGACTTGCCGTCGCGCTACCGCTCGAATGGTTTGGTGTATAAACGCCCTCTTCAGAGCCTGTCTCAGCAATGATTATGACAAAAAAAATCACTGATGAGCCAGGTTCTGGTATGAAAGCGTGCAAAAAGGGCATCAAATGATGCCCTTTTATTGCGCATTGCGTCAAATGTTATCAGCGATTAGCTGAGAACTTTAGCAACCACGCCCGCGCCAACGGTACGACCGCCTTCACGGATTGCGAAACGCAGACCATCGTCCATCGCGATCGGGTGGATCAGGGTAACAACCATTTTGATGTTGTCGCCCGGCATTACCATCTCTACGCCTTCCGGCAGTTCGATGGTACCAGTCACGTCAGTAGTACGGAAATAGAACTGCGGACGGTAGCCTTTGAAGAACGGAGTATGACGGCCGCCTTCGTCTTTGGACAGAATGTACACTTCAGATTCGAACTTGGTGTGCGGCTTGATGCTGCCCGGCTTAGCCA
>NZ_PIBN01000028.1:0-33146 GCF_002806655.1 Klebsiella sp. K-Nf6
TTCGCATGCGCCGCATCCCGGCTTAACCCCGTCACGTCCTGCTGCTGATTCGCGCTGTCGCGGATAACGATACTGCCCTCGCTCACCGCCGCCCGCGTCAGCGAACTGTCGCTGCCGCTGCCGTTCGCCCCCATCAGCAGTCCACTGGCCGCATTCCCGAGGAACTGCCCCGCCACGCTACCGCTCGTGCTCACTCCCTCGCTCTGCTGCTCCACGCTGTACTCGGCATAGTTTTTAATATCCCGGAAACCCAGCGTCCCGGTATCCAGCCGGTTCAGCTCCGCCGCCGCCGTGCTCGCCAGCACGCTGCCGTTCAGCTGCGTATGCCCGCCCACCTTCACATCAAAACCGCCCTCGCCGGCAAAAATCCCCGTCTGCGCCTCCACCGACGCCCAGGTGCTGTGCATTTTGCTCTGGCTCAGGTTAAGAGAACCCGAACCGCCGCCCATGCTGCCGCTCGCCCCCACGCTGCCGCTACGCTGCTTCGAATCGTAGTTATCGCTGTCCTGCTCGCTGCTCAGCGTCAGGTTACGCCCGACGTCCATTGTCACCTGATGGCCGCTCACCTGCGCCCCGGTCAGCGTCGTATCGCGACCGCTGACGATAGTCACCCGCTCACCGGCGCTGAGGGTCGTTTCGTTATGCGTCAGGCTGTTACCCTTCTCGTGGCCCTTCCCGGCGTTGGCGCTGGCGCTGACCGTCAGCCCGTTCGCGCCCTGGCCGAAGTTAATACCGACGCCAAACGAACTCCCATGGCTCTCGTTTTTACCGCTCAGGGTGCTGGCGTTCTCCGCAGAGAATAAATTCACATCGCGCGCGGCATTGAGCAACGCGCTGCCGCCAGCCTGCAGTTGGCTACCCTCAACGTTGATATCCGTCTCCGTGGCGATAACGCTGAGATTGTTGCCGGCCATCAGGCTGCTGCCGCGGCTGGTGTTCTGCGTTTGTCGCTGAGTGGATTTCGAGGACTGGCTACCCCAGGAGAGGTTGACCCCTATCATGCTCTCCGGACTGGAATCCGCAGTCTGCATCTGCGATGCCTGATACGCCTGTACGCCCGATAATGCCGACTGCAGCCCGCTCAGCGCGGCGAGACGGCCATTGCTCTCGGTGCTGGCCTGGTTGGCGCTGGAAACCGCGGTATTAATGGCGCTGCCCACCATCCCGGATAACGCCAGCGTCAAGCCGCTGGTTTTCTGCTCCACGGTATGGGTCTGGGTGCTCTGGTTTTCCGCTGCCAGAATATTTACGGTTTTACCGGTCAACGCCATATTGTTGCCGGCCACCAGGTCAGATCCCTGAACCGTCAATACATTACCGGCGCTCAGGCTCAAGTTGCCCTGTGAGCTTCCGACGGTACTGGCGGCGCTACTTAACGCCGTCGTTACGTCGGTGGCTTTCAGCGACGAACTGCCGACGCTGAAGCCGACACCGCCGGTGCCGGAAAAGCCGCTATGTTTCTCTTTACGTAGATGGTTTTCCTGGCGACGCTCCTCGGCGGTGGTGATGGTCAGGTTACGCCCCGCCGCAAGGTTGACGTCCTGGGTGCCGGCAACACTGCTGCCGGACACCAGCAGGTCGCGCCCGGCCTGCATCACAATACTGTCACCGCTAAAATTGCTGCCGATGGCGTTCTGCGCCCACACTTCATCGTGAGTGGTGAGCGAACGGCGAGCCAGCAGGCCGCTGCTGCTTTGATGACTGTTTTCCGTCAGGTGCCATGAGGACTCGCCGCTGCTGAGGTTAATATCATTGCCGGCGGCAACCGTCAGACTGTTGGTCGCCGTCACGCTGGCGGCGCGGGCATTCATATCGTGGCCGGCGGACAGCGCCACCGCGCCGCCGTTAATTTGCGTGCCGATATCGCTACGCTGGGTCAAGGAACGATCGTTGCCTTTCCCCCAGTTTCCGCTTTCGCTATGGGTGGTGGCGAGCGTCTGCAGGTTGAGATCGTTGCCGGCGATAATCTGCGTCTGGCTGCCCGCCGCGCTGTTACTCACCATGCTTGCCGTCAGATTAATGTTATGTAACGCCAGCAGCCCCAACTGGCCGTTTTCATTCTGGACATAAATCCCCGCGGGCCGATCGAGGCTGATGTTACCTGGGGCGCCGCCGAGGGTGCTGGCGCTGTTGATATCACGCCCGGCTTGCGCGATCAGGCTATCGCCGCCCTGCAGCGTTCCGCCAATATTGTTGATATCAGTACGCGCGTTTAGCGTGAGCTGGTTGCCGCCGATATAGCCGCTGTTATGAATGTTTTCCGCGGTTAGCTGGGTCACGTCGCGGCTGTGGATGTGCCCGCTGTTGGTCACATCACGGCTCACGCTGAACGCCACGTTTTCACCGCCGAGCAACGCGCCGCTGCCATCGAGATCGCCCGCTTTAACCCGCGCGTAAACCTGCGGCACCAGCACCTGCTGCACGGAGCCATCCGTTAGCGTGACCTCTCTGGCGACCAGCCAGACCATATCGCTGGTCAGCAGCGCCATCTGCGCTGGCGTCAGCGCCACCCCGACCGTCAGGTTGTACTGTTTGGCGAAGGCGACGCCCGCGTCCATCAGCGCCCGGTACTGCTCTTCATCGTTACTGTAGCCCTGCAGGTAGCGCCCGCCGCTCAGCTTAACGATCTGCTCACGCACCAGCCGCTGCTCGTAATAGCCGTCGCCAAGCCGCTTCATCGCCTGATCAACGCCCAGTTGATTTTGCATGTAGTCGCTGGCGAGCCACGCTTTACCGTTGGTAAAACGCAGATCGGTTTCCACCAGATAGCCTGCTTTAGCCTGCGGGTCGATCTGATACAGACTGCTGACAGGAAGCCGGGTATCCGGCGTGACGATGCGAATAACCGTTCCGTCAGCGTTAACCGGCGTCACTTCCACCAGTCGTCCGGCGGGTATTTCGCCTGTTTCATCGGCGCGATCGCGCGGATTAATCACACCGCTATGGCCATCAATTTGGGTATTGCCCTGCCACTTCATGGTTTGCAAATCGATGGTCTGAACCGTCGGAGTTGGCTCGTAATCACTGCTGCTTTTTCCCTGGCTGGTTTTGGTGCCGCCAAACGGGCGGCTGGTCTTTTTCTCATACCAACGGGTCTGGGTGCCGACGTCGGTGGTCACCCGTTTGCCGGTCGTGGCGACGTTGTTTAGTTCGCCAATCACGCCACCGAGCGCTCCTCCGGCGATAATCTGGCTATCGTAGTTATTCAGCTTATCGCTGTTGATGATGAGCCGGCCGCCGGAGAGGATTTTGCCAGGATCGCTTTCCACCACCTGCGTTTCCACAACGGTACGCTGGTACTGGTATTCATAGAACTCATCGCCGCGGCTTCCGTCCGGCATGATGGCGTCGTGAACGCCATATTTGTTTTTATAGCTGGTATCGACCAGCGACCAGTCGAAGCGCTGTACCGATCCTTTCAGCGTCGCTTCATGGCGCCATGACTGCTCGACCACCACATCTTTCGTCACCAGATGGTCGTTATAGTTATTGATTTGTTGGATATCGAGCGCCATATCATTGGCGGACTCAAGCGTTGCGCTGTGGTTATTAAACACTCCCGCCTGGCCGCTGAGCGAACCGTCTTCGGCAAGCTGTCCGCCAATGGCGAGCGTACCGTCGCTGTAGATCAGCGCGTGATCCTGGTTATTGAGCGTGCCGACGCCCATTGCCAGCGATGCCCGTGCGGCAATCGTCGCCGCCACGCCGTTCTCCGCGGCGTTAGTCAGCGTTGCCGCCTGCAGCGCGACGGCGTCGCCGTACAGGCGCCCGCTGCCGATATTGGTTAACGTCGTGGCGACAATATGGGTTAAACCATCGTCAATCAGCCCCCGATTGACCAGCTCGCCGCTGACCGTCAAATGGTTCTCGCCAGCGCTGATTTCACCTTCCTGACGGTTATCCAGCTTTGCCGCATAGAGATTGAGCGCCCGGCCGGCGCTGATAACCCCCTGATTAATCAGCCCCAGCCCGGAAAGATTCCACTGCAGGTTGCCGTTGGCGATGATCCTCCCGGCGTTATGAAACGCCTGACGCAACGTGAGCGACATATCGCCCTGAGAGAGCACCTCGCCATCGCCGCTGAGGGAATCGGCATCGAGGCTAAGTTTGCTCGCGGCAAGTAACGTTCCGCCCGTATTAGCCAACGCCAGGTTGACGCCTGCTATTTCCAGAGCGGCGGCGGAGACGATCTGCCCCTGCCGGTTATCCAGCCCCCGGTTGTGGATGGTAATATTGAGATTACCGCCGGACTGCAGTTCTCCCTGCCGGTTATCAACGGTGGCGCTCTGAATACCCAGGGCATCAAAGGCGGTAATTGTTCCCTGCTGGTTATCCAGCAAACCGCTCGTCGTCAGGTTGACGCTGCCCCGCTGCGCCGTGCCTACCTGCCCGTGACGATTAGTAAGATTTTCAGCCTGGAGTTGGATATCGCCGCTGGCGATGATATTCCCCTGCGAGTTATCCACCCCATGGCGCGCAGTGAGCTGAATGTCGCCCTGCGCCGCGCTGATTTTTCCGCCATGGTTGTTCAGATTGTCGGCGTCAAGCTTGATATTGCCATTTGCGGCAAGAACGCCTTCGCGGTTATCCAGCCCTCCTTCAGCGCTCATGGCCAGGTCGCCCTGCGCCGCAATCAATTGCCCCTGCTGGTTCCGAAGGCTGGCCACTTGTAGAGAAAGGCTACCGCCAGCAACGATATTCCCTTGCGAATTTTCCAGCTCATGACGCGTAATGAGCTGAGCATTGCCCTGCGTCGTGCTGATTTTACCGCTGCGATTATTCATGTTATCGGATTGCAAAACGATATTGCCGTTAGCGGCAATAGTGCCTTCGCCGTTGTCCAGCGCGCCTTCGCTGGTAATAGACATGCCGCCGCTGCCGGTATGCAGCAGCGTTCCGTTTTGATTGAGCAACTGGCTGGTGCTGAGCGCCAAAGCATGGCTGTTGCTGGCAATCTCACCGCCGCGGTTATCCAATCCCGCACGAAAATCAAGGCGTAGATCGTCCTCGCCCGTCTGCTGGATTACGCCCTGTTGGTTATCCAGCGCCATTGCTTTCAGCTCAAGCTGGCTGGCCGTCAACAGGCCACTGTGGTTGTTGAGTTTGCCGCTGGCGGCCAACTGGAGTTTTTCGCTGGCCGCCACCACCGCATCTCGGGTGGTGATATCCCCGGTCGCGGCGCTGACCACGATCCGCGCCCCCGAGGTTCGACTGTTATCAAGATCCACCGTCCTGCCCTGTGCCGTCAGCGTTCCTGCCGCCATATTGCGGCCATTCAGCGCCAGCGCGCTCTGGCTATTCAGCGTCAGCGCGCCGCTGCTGGCGGTAGAACCATCGCTATTTAATCCGGCGGCGAGCGTACTGTTTTGCGCGCTACACAAAGCGTTGGCGGCAATCCGCGTATCGCCTTGTGCGGCAATCATGCCGTCATTGGTTAGCGTCGCGCTGGCCGTCACCACGCTATCTTTTCCGGCGTACAGTTGGCCCTGGTTGTGAAGATCGCCCTTAACGGACAGTTGCAGATTCTGCGCGGACTGAATCACGCCGCGGTTGCTGAGCGCGCCATCAGCGCTGATTACTACGTCCCCCGCCGCCGCGCCGATATTGCCGGCATTGTGAACGCCTACGCCGCGCTCGGTACCGACAAGACGAATTTTATGAGCGTACATCCCGCCCAGCGCGCTGACGTCTATCGCCACCGCAGGCAGCGCACTGCCGTCGGCTGATTTTGCCGTCGTTCGGCTGTGCGTCGCATCGATCTGATTACGCCCTGCGGTGACCTTTAGCTCCTGCGCCCAAACCCCGGCGTTGATTTTCACCGCGCGGGCGAGCAGGTCGGTACTGTCTACCGAGCTCGCATCAAGGCCGCCGCCCTGTACGAGAATTTCGCCGCGATTGACATCATAACCGCTAATCTGCCCGTTACCGTACTGTACCTGGCCTGTCGTCAGCGTTGCGCGGTTGGCATTGATGAACCCGCAGCCGTCGCAGCTAATTCCGGCAGGGTTAGCGATAACCACCTGCGCTTTTTGTCCGGCAACCTCGATATAGCCATTCAGCCGGCTCGGATCGCGGGTATTCACCTCGTTGAGGATCACTCTGGCTTCCCCTTTCGCCAGATTCGGATTACCGGCGACCATCCCGGCCAGTTGGGTTGAAGTGTTGGCACGGCTGTTATTCAGCACCACGCCGCGCCCATCGACGTCAAACTGGCTGTAGACGTTGCGTGAAACGCCTGCTCCGCTCGGTGTCTGAATATTGACCTGCGGCGTGCCATTGGCGCTATTGGCGATCTGCGGTTGCTGGCCGCCTGGCGCATGGTTATCGGCGACAATCGCCGCCTGAGCCGGGGTAAGACAGGAAAAAGCGAGCAGAAAGCTAAAGGCCAGCGGCGCCAGGGTGGAGGTCAGCATCGACCCGGTTCACGCGTCGGCGCCGGATTGCGGCGACACGCCCGCCCGATGAGAGCGGGTCGTTTCTGCCACCACCATCAGCATCCCGCGAGTCTTATTAAATACGATTCGATAAAAGCGTTTATTCATTGCCGTTACTCGTCATCCATTGTCCACCGCGGCGCGGAAAATCATCCCTGTGCGCAGCACGCGCCGCCAAACGGCGCATGAGTGAAAATCAGTAGCTCCAGCTAACGCTGAAACCAAAAGTTGCCGGATCGGTTTTAAAGCCATCGGGTTTGGCTAAAGGGATACCGGCGAACAGGTCGTAGCTGGCGCGGTGGTACTGGCCGCGCAGCCCTGCCACGCCCCCAGCGAGGTGTTTGCCCACCAGCGTTTCACTGCCCGCGCCGCCGACTTCGCCGTAATCCGCCCCCAGATAAAACTCTTGCCCCGGTAACGGGGTCGACCAGGCGATATCGTTACGTATGTACCAGCCGTGACTGGCGGTCAGAGTGCGCTCGCCGTCAAAGCCGCGAACCGTCCAACGGTTGCCGATGGAAAACATATCCGGCGAAGTCAGCGGCGTGCTGCTCATCTGCCGCTGATAGCGGCTGGTAAAGCGAAAATTTTGCCCGCCCAGGGCAAAAGGCAAATTGAGCTGAGCATTGAATTGCAGGATTTTGCTGAGGGCGGTTGCTTCCCCCCATTGCTCTTCCGGCGCGGGCTGAGCGCCAAACCAACGGGTACCACGCTGATAGCTCACTCCGGCATCGAGAGTGGCGTTGCCAAGGTAATGGCGATGCTGCAGACCAAGCCTCCAGGCCGCCGTCTGCCGCCGCTGAACGGCAATCTCGGTGTCGTTAATGAAGTTGCGCTGCTCGCGGGCTAACACATCGGCGCTAAGCGTGGTCTTCTGACTACCGCTACGGTGCAGCACGCGGCTCATCTGGAAATCAACGTTCTTGCTTTTACCGCTGTACTGGTAATCGCCGTTGGCTCCCGCCACGGTTTGCACGTAATCGTACTGGCTGGCGGTTAATCCGAGCTGCCAGTAGCCCAGCGGGACCGAATAGTGGCCGGTCAGGTTCTTCGAAGATTTACCGCCGTTGCCATCGAGGTTATGTGAACCGGAAAGGTAAAAAAGATCGCTTAAGGCTAGCGGGTTATCCAGCGACAGCGTCAGGTTCCCCTGATAACGGCCGGTGGCATTAGAGCCGGAATCATCAAGCGAGGCGTCAACGCGCCAGAAGCGTTCCTGTTGGCGGTTAATGACAATATCGCTTTGACCCGGCGTCTCGCCTGGAACAATTTCCATGCTGGCCTGTACCGTCGGCAGGCGCTGCAGATTTTCCAGCCCCTGTTCAATATCGCGCAAATCCAACAGTTTCCCGTCAGTCGCCGGAAATGCGCTCGCCAGCCATAGATAATCATCACTCTGCGCCGTAAACCTGGCTTCACGGATATAACCCGGCACCACCACCAGGCGTAAAACACCGCTTTTTAAGTCCTGCTGCGGAGCCAGGATCCGGCTGGTGATATAACCGCGATCGATTAATATATTCTGCAATTGGGACATCAATAGATTTATTCCCTTTCCTCCCAGACAACGTCCAATCGCTTTATTTGTCTGGTGCTGGAGCGGAAGCCAATGCGGTAAGGCTTCGACGCCCTGCAAAATCACCTGAGAAATAACAAAGCAAGGTTGTTCCACGGGAAATAAACCATCATCGGTATTTATTTCTTCCGCTGATAAATGAATATCCGGTGACGGCGGCGCGAGCTGGTTTTCCAGCGCCTGCTGGCGCTGCTGCTGGTTGATGAACTGCTGCTCACGTACGGTATCCACAGGCGCAGCCCATGCCCAGGCAGGCAATATACAGATAATTAAAACTTTATGAACGAAATTCCATTTATTCATTATAGTTAAGTCACAACTTTCCATGTCGAGTAATAAAAAGCGAAGCGTGGCATTTAATACAACCAAGCCCATATCAATATCAACACATATTATTCAATCCACTTCAAAAATTATTGCTTAAAATTATAAACGCGATCATTACTCCATTCTAATGATATGGATGAATCACCGCTAAGTTCTGCCAAAGACAATATGAAATCATCATGAAATAAGAATATGAGATTATGAATTAATATCGATTCACACTGAGAGCATTAGCGCGACCTCTTTTTAGATTCTGCCGCTCCCCCATCGCACTGGGCTGAAATATGCCGTGATCTCAATCACATAATTATCTCTTGTTCACTTGATGGCCAACCGCTTATTTCAGCTAGCGACCGCTTAACCTTCCATACAACCACTCACCGATTTACCCAACTTTACGCGCGCGCTGTTCTGGCAAGATCGGAGGCAGCCTAGCTAATCAATACCTCCATCAACCCTTACTTAAAACCAGACGGCTTCGGCCAATTATTCATCTAATTAACGCCAGGTTTTACTATGGATACCAAAAAACTATTCAAGCACATACCCTGGGTGATTCTCGGAATCATCGGGGCATTTTGCCTCTCAGTCGTCGCGTTGCGCCGCGGTGAGCACGTCAGTGCCCTGTGGATCGTGGTGGCGTCGGTTTCTGTGTACCTCGTCGCCTACCGTTATTACAGCCTGTACATCGCGCAGAAGGTGATGAAGCTTGACCCAACGCGCTCGACGCCGGCGGTCATTAATAACGATGGCCTGAACTATGTGCCGACCAACCGCTACGTGCTGTTTGGCCACCACTTCGCCGCCATTGCCGGCGCCGGCCCGCTGGTTGGCCCGGTGCTGGCCGCGCAGATGGGCTATCTGCCGGGCACCCTGTGGCTGCTGGCCGGCGTGGTGCTGGCGGGCGCGGTACAGGACTTCATGGTGCTGTTTATCTCCTCACGGCGTAACGGCGCCTCGCTGGGCGAGATGATCAAGCAGGAAATGGGGCCGGTTCCGGGCTCTATCGCGCTGTTCGGCTGCTTCCTGATTATGATCATCATCCTCGCGGTGCTGGCGCTCATCGTGGTGAAAGCGCTGGCGGAAAGCCCGTGGGGCGTCTTTACCGTCTGCTCGACGGTGCCTATCGCCCTGTTTATGGGGATCTACATGCGCTTCCTGCGCCCTGGCCGCGTGGGTGAAGTCTCGGTTATCGGTATCGTGCTGCTGGTGGCGTCCATCTGGTTTGGCGGCATCATTGCCCACGACCCATACTGGGGCCCGGCGCTGACCTTTAAAGACACCACCATCACCTTTACCCTGATTGGCTACGCGTTTATTTCCGCCCTGCTGCCGGTATGGCTGATTCTGGCGCCGCGTGACTATCTGGCCACCTTCCTGAAAATCGGCGTGATCGTCGGCCTGGCGCTGGGGATCGTTATCCTCAACCCGGACCTGAAAATGCCGGCAGTGACCCAGTACATTGATGGTACCGGCCCGCTGTGGAAAGGCGCGCTGTTCCCGTTCCTGTTTATTACCATCGCCTGCGGCGCGGTCTCCGGCTTCCACGCGCTGATCGCCTCCGGCACCACGCCGAAGCTGCTGGCCAACGAAACCGATGCCCGCTTTATCGGCTACGGTGCGATGCTGATGGAGTCGTTCGTGGCCATCATGGCGCTGGTCGCCGCCTCGATTATCGAACCGGGTCTCTACTTCGCGATGAACACCCCGCCAGCGGGCCTTGGCATCGTCATGCCGAACCTGCATGAAATGGGCGGTGAAAACGCGGCGATGATCGCCGCGCAGCTGAAAGAAGTGACCGTCCATGCGGCGGCGACCGTCAGCTCCTGGGGCTTCGTGATCTCCCCTGAGCAGATCCTGCAGACGGCGAAAGATATCGGCGAACCTTCAGTACTGAACCGCGCCGGCGGCGCGCCGACGCTGGCCGTCGGTATCGCCCATGTGTTCCATAAAATCATCCCGATGGCGGATATGGGCTTCTGGTACCACTTTGGTATCCTGTTTGAAGCGCTGTTTATCCTCACCGCGCTGGATGCCGGTACCCGCGCAGGCCGCTTTATGCTGCAGGATCTGTTGGGTAACTTCGTGCCGTTCCTGAAAAAAACCGACTCGCTGGTCGCCGGGATTATCGGTACCGCCGGCTGCGTCGGGCTGTGGGGCTACCTGCTGTATCAGGGCGTGGTCGACCCGCTGGGCGGCGTGAAGAGCCTGTGGCCGCTGTTCGGTATCTCTAACCAGATGCTGGCCGCCGTGGCGCTGGTGCTTGGCACCGTGGTGCTGGTCAAAATGCAGCGCACCAAATATATCTGGGTCACCGTTATCCCGGCAACATGGCTGCTGCTGTGCACCACCTGGGCGCTGGGTCTGAAGCTGTTCAGTACCAACCCGCAGATGGAAGGCTTCTTCTTTATGGCTCAGCAGTATAAAGAGAAGATTGCCGCCGGCGGCGAGCTGACCGCGCAGCAGATTGCCAACATGAACCATATCGTGGTCAACAACTACACCAACGCCGGACTGAGTATCCTGTTCCTGGTGGTGGTGTACAGCATCATCTTCTACGGCATCAAAACCTGGCTCAACGTGCGCAACAATAAGGTGCGTACCGACAAAGAGACTCCGTACGTGCCGGTACCGGAAGGCGGCGTGAAGACCTCGTCACATCATTAACGCTGATGCCGGATAGCGCTACGCTTATCCGGCCTACAAAAAGTGCATTAACGTAGGCCGGATAAGGCGCGAGCCGCCATCCGGCTTTATTCGTTATCTGGAACTTATAATGTTTGGTAACTTAGGTCAGGCAAAAAAATATCTCGGTCAGGCGGCAAAAATGCTGATTGGCATTCCGGATTACGACAACTACGTCACCCATATGCAAACCAACCATCCGGATCAGCCGTACATGACTTATGAAGAATTCTTCCGCGAACGCCAGCAGGCCCGCTACGGCGGCGACGGCAAAGGCGGCGTACGCTGCTGTTAATGGAGGCAATAATGGCACCAATTGCAGTCACCCTATTAACCGGTTTTCTCGGCGCAGGAAAAACCACCCTCCTGCGCCATATCCTGAATGAGCAGCACGGTTTCAAAATCGCCGTGATTGAAAATGAATTTGGCGAAGTCTCCGTTGACGATCAGCTAATCGGCGACCGCGCCACGCAGATCAAAACCCTGACCAACGGCTGTATCTGCTGTACGCGCTCCAACGAACTGGAAGACGCCCTGCTCGATCTCCTCGACAGTCGCGATCGCGGCGAAATCGAGTTTGACCGGCTGGTGATTGAGTGCACCGGCATGGCCGACCCGGGGCCGATTATCCAGACCTTTTTCTCCCATGAGGTGCTCTGCGAGCGCTATCTGCTGGACGGCGTGATCGCCCTGGTGGATGCTGTCCATGCCGACCAGCAGATGGATCAGTTCACCATCGCCCAGTCGCAGGTCGGCTATGCGGACCGCATTTTGCTAACCAAAACAGACGTTGCCGGCGACACCGAGAAGCTGCGCGAACGGCTGGCGCGCATCAATGCGCGGGCGCCGGTTTATACCGTCATTCACGGCGATATCGATCTAAGCCAGCTGTTTAACACCAGCGGCTTTATGCTGGAAGAAAAGGTTGTCAGCGCCACACCGCGTTTTCATTTTGTTGCAGAAAAGCAGAACGACGTCTCGTCGATTGTGGTCGAGCTCGACTATCCGGTGGATATCAGTGAAGTTTCACGGGTAATGGAAAATCTGCTGCTCTCCTTCGCCGAACAGCTGATGCGCTATAAGGGCATGCTGTGGATCGATGGCGAGCCGAATCGCCTGCTGTTCCAGGGCGTGCAGCGCCTCTACAGCGCCGACTGGGACCGCCCGTGGGGCGATGAAACGCCGCACAGCACGCTGGTATTTATCGGCATTCAGTTGCCGGAAGAAGAGATTCGCGCGGCGTTTGCCGGGTTACGACGCTAACCTGCCCGCCTGCGCGCCAAGGCGCAGGCACCGTCCTCTCTCTGACACCTCGTCAAAAACAGGGACCAAACGTCGGCAGCGCGTCGAAAAATGTAAAGCAACGTTTTAATAAGTAACAGCAGAAACACTTTCGGAAATAATAAGAAACTAAATGAATAGGATCCTTAATAATTAATGCCCGCCCTGTTCAGTTTCTGTTTAGCCCACAAATTAAACCGTTGCTAAACAGGCCAAATTTGATGATTGACCTCGCCGTAACCCAACGTCATTACAACATTTTCAAAACACCGCCCTGACAAACCCAGCATAAAAAATTGACGTAAGTCACATTTGCAGAGGTAAACATCGATTGTTAAGGTGCGCTCAGACAAATTTAATGACGAGGAGCAAACCATGAAAAAGCTTAACATCCTGATTGTTGCTGCCCTGACCGCGGTCTCTGGTTCCGCCATGGCGATGGGATTTACCGTTGAACAAGGTAAAAACTTCACCAATCTGAATATGGAAATGGGTAAATCCTCTTCTGGCCTGTACGCCGAAAGCCACTGGCTGAAGAATACCGATGATGGTAGCCAGACCGGCGGCGTTGGCGCGGGTTACAATCTGGAAGTAGGTCCGGTTATGCTCAACGCTGGCGCGAAAGCTATCTACCTCGGGCCGAAAAAAGGCGATAACGGCGTCGCGTTTCCGGTCGGCGGCGGGGTGAACGTGGCCCTGACCGACAGCATCCACGTGTTTGGCGAAGGGTATGTCGCGCCGGACGGCCTGAACAACAGCGTGAAAAACTATGTTGAGGCGAACGGCGGCGTGAGCTGGTCTCCGGTGGGTCCACTGACCCTGAAAGTGGGTTACCGTCACGTGAGCGTTGACGGCAAAGAGGGTCGCCCAAACCACACCCTGATTGATGGCGCCTACGTGGGCGGCGGGGTCACCTTCTGATTATGGTCAACGCCCCCGCGATAAGGCTAAGGTGCGCTGAGCATTAGCCATAAAAAAACCTGCCGGATGGCAGGTTTTTTATTGCCGGGTTAAGGGCTTAGCGTCGCACCACCACCAGCTTCTGATTCACAAACTCTTTGATGCCGAGATCGGAGAGCTCCCGTCCGTAACCGGAACGCTTCACGCCGCCAAACGGCAGCTCCGGCGCGGTATCGGTAAGCCAGTTGATATAGACCATCCCGGTTTCAATGGCGGAGGCCATCCGTTTGGCGCGTTCGATATCCTGACTGAACACCGCACCGCCCAGACCATAGTGGGAATCATTGGCCAGCGCGATTGCCTCCTCATCGTTTTTCACCACGTAGATCTGCGCCACCGGGCCAAAGAACTCTTCGAAGTACGCCGGGTTATCACGAGTGATACCGGTCAGGATGGTGGGTTCAAAGAAATTGCCTTCTCGCGCCACCGCTTTGCCGCCCAGATGCAGCGTAGCGCCGTTTTTCACCGCCTCGTCCACCTGCTTTCTTAACGTTTCCAGCGCATCTTTGGAAGAGAGCGGCCCCAGTGTGGTGCTTTCATCCAGCGGATCGCCGATTTTCACCTGGCGAAACGCCTCGCTAAATTTTGTCAGGAACGCATCCGCGATATTTTCGTGCAGGATAAAGCGCTTGGCGGCGGTACACACCTGGCCGGCGTTATTCAGCCGCGCCTGGACGCCGATTTTCACCGCGCGCTCCAGGTCGGCATCGTCCAGCACCACAAACACATCGTTGCCGCCCAGTTCCAGCGTCGATTTCTTAATATGCTTCGCCGCCTGCGCCGCCACCACGCTGCCGGCTTTCTCCGACCCGGTGAGCGCCGCGCCCTGCACGCGATCGTCGGCGATAATCTTCGCCACCTGATCCTGGGAGATAAACAGGTTGGTCCACGCCCCCTCCGGTGCGCCGGCCTCACGCACCAGATGGGCAAAGGTCTCCGCGCAGTGCGGCACAATGCTGGCGTGTTTGGCGATAACCGGGTTGCCGGCCGCCAGGTTTGGCGCCAGGACGCGCATCAGCTGGTAATAGGGGAAGTTCCACGGCTCCACCGCCATTAAGACGCCGATGGGATGATGCTCAACCCAGGCGTCGCCGAGTTCGGAGGGATATTTCACCGGCGCCAGCAACGATTTGGCGTTATCGGCGTAATAGCGGGCGATCTGCGCGCAAAGTTTCACTTCGCCGCGGCTCTGATTAATGAGTTTCCCCATCTCCTGGCTGGCGATTTTCGCCAGTTCCTCCGCCCGGCTGTCGATCAGATCCGCCAGCTTATGCAGTACCGCCAGCCGCGGTTCAATATCGCCTTTTGCCCAGGCAGAATGGTAGAGCGCATCCGCCTGCTGCAGCGCCGCCTCCACGTCCGCGTCGCTGTGCGTTGGGTACGTTTTAATAAGCTGATTGTTCGCAGGATTCACCGTCTGATAGCCCATGTCGCATGTCTCCTTGTTATCGCTATTAAGGCAGTCAAAAATGCCGTCAAGGATATTAAGGGTAGTCGAGATGGCTGGCGATGCGGGTAAAGTTAGGTATATCCGGAATATTCCATAACGTTGGTGGCTAACAGGGGAAACCGTCAGGCCGCCCCGGTGTTATCAATGTTCCAGCGTGGCGATCTCGTCGTAGGCCAGGCCGGTGATTTTCACCACCGTCTCGCGGGCAATACCGTCGGCCAGCATCCTCTGTGCGATGCGCAGCGCCTCGGCATGCTGTCCTTCTTGTCTGCCTTCCTGCCATCCTTCAAGCCGGCCTTCCCGTTTGCCTTTTCTGCGGCCCACTTCCTGTAATCTTTCAGCAATAGTCATCAATCTCTCCCTGTGCTGAGGAACCCGTTGCGCCACTTCGTGGATAAACCGGCCAAAGCGGCGCGCGTTGCCAGTCTGCAGCAGATAATTAAACAGCGTTTTTAGCTGTCTGTCATTAGCGTCCCCGCTAAGTAAAATCGTCGTCAGTTGCTCAACGATGTTCATTAAATCACGCTGGCGAATATGCTTCTGTATCAGCTCGAGTAATGCCACGCGCCGGTGGCGAACGATCTCATCGTCGGGGATCACCGTGATATCCACCAGCGGAAAGGGCGATGCATAAAGTTCACTCGCCAGCTGTGGATCGGCAAAACAGTCCAGCCAGTTGAGTGACCACGGGTATGGCGTGGTCGCTCCGTGATAGAACAGCATCGGCACCACCAGCGGCAGTCTGGTATGACCCCCATCAAGATGGCGCTGCATCGCGGCGATGGCGTAGCGCATCAGGCGAAAAGCCATCTGCGCGTCCGGCGAACTCTGATGTTCGATAACCACATAAATGTAGCCCTCGCCAGACGCGGTTTTGAGTGACCACAGCACATCGGAGTACCAGGCCCGCAGGCTCTCCTCGATAAAGCTTGCCGATTCCAGCTGTAAGGTATCGAGGTCGCAGCGCTGACGCAGCGCAGGCGGTAAATGGATCGCCAGGAAATCACGCGCGGTGTCGACCTGAGTGAGAAACTGTTTAAACACCGCATCATGCGGCGTCGAGGTGGTGCCCTTTGCCATCGGCTCATCCCTGCCTGCTTATCCTGCAGGGACTCTACGCGCCCGGAATGTCTCTGACACCCGGGCAATACAACCTTTACGCGCCGCCACGAAAATAGATTTCCCCGGACTGCAAGCGCGACATCCTTTTTCGAGGCGGTACGCAAATCCAGGCGGGCGACAGCCTCCGCGCAGCATGCTATAAACGACCTCTCCCTCCTTAGCAAAGGTCGATGCGGTGAACCATACCCGAGATATCCCCCAAACCTTCTGGCGAGACGATCGTCTACCGTGGCTGGAGCTGCGCAGCACCTGGCACAGCCGCCAGGCCTACAAACGCCACAGCCACCCGCAGCTCTCGGTGGGGGCGATTATCGAGGGGGAAACGCGCTGCCTGTGCAATGGTGAGGAATATCTCCTGCAGCCCGGGGATCTGATCGTGATCCCGCCGCACGCGCCGCATAGCTGTAATCCGCTGCGTGACAGGCCGCGCAGCTATCATATGCTGTACCTGGAGGCGGCATGGTGCCACGCGCAGCGCCCGGATATTCCCCCTGGCGCCAGTATCACCTCGCCGCAGCCGCTGTTGCGCGACAGCCCTCTCTTTGCCAGTTTCCAGCAGATTGTCGCCCTGATGAGCCACGGGAGCCTTGAACAACTGCCCGCCCGGCTGGCACAACTTCTGCACGCACTGCCGCTGTGCGCCGCCGCGCCGCAGGCGCCACATCACGCCAGCGCCCTGCTGTTTCAGCGCCTGGCAAACACGCTGCCGACACCGCCGTCGCTGGATAAGCTGGCCCACGACAGCGCGCTTCGTAAAGAGACCGTTATCCGCGCCGTGAAACAGGATACCGGCCTGACGCCTGCCAGTTTGATCAATATGGCGCGCATCGAATATGCGAAAACGCGCTTACGCGCCGGGGACTCTATTGCCGATGTCGGCTATCAGGCTGGCTTTGCCGATCAGAGCCATTTCCATAAAACCTTTGTCAGCTATACCGCCGCCACGCCGCGGCAATATGCGCAAAGCAGATCAATATCCGACAATAAGTAATACGCCACCTCGCGTAGGGTGGCCTCAGCACCATTATCGAGGCCACTATGAATACCTTATCGACTCTCTTCCCCGCCGCCTTCCCGGCGTTAGCCTTGTCTCACTTTGTCGCCCTGCTCAGCCCAGGTCCTGATTTTTTTCTGTTAGTCGGCTACGCCGTGCGCTACCGGATCCGCGGCAGCATCGGGCTATGTCTCGGCATCGCCGCCGGCAATGCGCTGTATATTGCTCTCGCCATCGTTGGCTGGGGGCTTCTGCGACAGGCGCCGCTGCTGTTTTTGCTCATTGAGCTGTTGGGTGCGGGCTATTTACTGTGGATTGGCAGCCTGCTGATACGCAGCCGTCCCGCGACGCTGGCGGTGGAGAGCATTCGCGCATCGCTCCCGGGGATCGGTAAACAGCTGCTGCTCGGGCTGGGGTCATCGCTGCTCAACCCCAAAAACGCCCTGTTTTATCTGGCGCTGATGACCTCCCTGCTCGGGCCGGCGGTCACCCTGCTTCAGCAAACAGTGAGCGGGTTGTGGATGGTCAGCGTGGTGTTCTTCTGGGATTTACTGCTGGTGAGCGCGATGGCGCTGCCGCAGATACAGCGCCGCCTGGGCGCCATCGTCTGGCGGGTCGAGCGGGCGGCAGGGGCGGTCCTGATGATCTTCGGTCTGTGGATTATCTGGCGATTTTTGCACGACCTCTCCGTCAGGTTATATGCTTAAGTTTATGGAAAAACTCGCTGAACTCAAACGCGCCAAACTGCTGGCGCTGTCGCTGCTGCTGATCGCCGCCGCGCTATTTATCACCACCCTGCTGCTGCCGCCGACGCCGTGGGTCAGCGCGCTAAAGGCCATTTCCGAAGCGGCAATGGTCGGGGCGCTGGCCGACTGGTTTGCGGTGGTCGCTCTGTTTCGTCGTATTCCGCTGCCCTTTGTCGCCCGACATACCGCGATTATCCCGCGCAACAAAGACCGCATCGCCGATAATCTTGGCCGCTTTGTTGAGGAGAAGTTCCTCGATACCCCGTCGCTGGTCGCGTTGATCCGCCGCTATGAGCCAGCCCTGATGCTCGGCAACTGGTTCAGCCAGCCGGAGAACGCCCGCCGGGTCGGCCAGCACCTGCTGCAAGTGATGAGCGGTTTTCTTGAACTGACCGACGACGCGCGCATTCAGCGCCTGCTGCGCCGCGCAGTACATAAGGCGATCGATAAAGTCGACCTGACGCAGACCAGCGCCATGATGCTGGAGGGGATGACCCGCGACAATCGCCACCAGAAGCTGCTGGATTCGCTGATAAGCCAGCTTATCGCCCTGCTGCAGCGCGACAACTCCCGCGCCTTTATCGCTCGCGGCATCGTGCGCTGGCTGGAGACCGAGCACCCACTGAAGGCCAAACTGTTGCCCACCGAGTGGCTCGGCGAGCACAGCGCCGAGATGGTCACCGACGCGGTGAATACCCTGCTGGACGAGGTGAGCCATGACCGTACCCACCAGATCCGCCAGGCCTTCGACCACGCGGTGCAGAAGCTTATCGACAACCTGAAATCCGACCCGCTCATGGCGCAGAAGGCCGAGAACATCAAAGCATATCTGAAAAATGATGAGACCTTTAACCGCTATCTCGGTGAAGTGTGGGGCGACCTGCGCAGCTGGGTAAAAAACGATATTAGCAGCGACGACTCACGCATTAAGCAGCGCATCGCCGAGGCCGGCCAGTGGTTCGGTGAAACCTTACTCCGCGACGACGCCCTGCGCGAATCGCTTAACGAACACCTGGAACAGGCGGCGCACCGGGTGGCGCCGGAGTTCGCCGCCTTCCTCACCCGCCATATCAGCGACACGGTGAAGAGCTGGGATGCCCGCGATATGTCGCGGCAGATCGAGCTCAATATCGGTAAAGATCTGCAGTTTATCCGCATCAACGGCACCCTGGTGGGGGGGACCATCGGCCTGATGTTGTGGCTGTTCTCGCAGATCCCCTCGCTGCTGCATCTGCATATTGGTTAGCAATGATACTATCCGAACAATAGCGCTGATAAATATTCCACAGGGAGGGCGAAATGATGCACCGGATTTCCCACTGGCTGACCCGCCACGCCGCCGCGCTGTTCTTCCCGGCGGCGCTAATCCTGTATGATTTTTCCGCCTATCTCACTACCGATCTGATCCAGCCGGGGATCCTGCACGTGGTGCGGGATTTCAATGCCGATGTGGCGCTGGCTCCGGCCTCGGTGAGCCTGTATATGGCTGGCGGCATGGCGCTGCAGTGGCTATTGGGGCCGCTCTCTGACCGGATCGGACGGCGTCCGGTGCTGCTCACCGGCGCGCTGATTTTCACCCTCGCGTGCCTGGCGACGCTGTTCACTACCTCCATGACCCAGTTCCTGATTGCTCGCGTTGTGCAGGGCACCAGCATCTGCTTTATCGCCACCGTCGGCTACGTCACCGTGCAGGAGGCCTTTGAGGAAAAAAGATCGATCAGGCTGATGGCGGTGATCACCTCCGTCGTGCTGGTGGCGCCGATCGTCGGCCCGCTCTCCGGCGCAGCGCTGATGCATTTCATCCACTGGAAAGCGCTGTTCGGCATTATCGCCGCCATGGGGCTGGTGGCCTGGCTCGGCCTGCTGTTGACCATGCCTGAGACGGTGCGCCGCGGCGATGTGCCATTCAGCCTGCCCGGCGTGCTGCGCGATTTCCGCGCCGTCTTCCGCAACCGCATCTTTTTACTCGGCGCCGCCACGCTGTCTCTGAGCTATATTCCGCTGATGAGCTGGGTGGCGGTATCGCCAGTGATTTTAATGGACGCCGGCGGGCTGACCACCAGCGAGTTCGCCTGGAGCCAGGTGCCGGTCTTCAGCGCCGTCATCATCGCTAACCTGTCGGTGGCGCGCTGGGTAAAAGATCCCACCCGCCCGCGCTTTGTGCTCAGCGCGGTGCCGGTACAGATGCTCGGCCTGGCCATTCTGATCGTTGGAAATCTGGCATGGCCGCACGTCTGGCTGTGGTCAGTGCTCGGCACCTGCTTCTACGCCTTCGGCATCGGGCTGATTTTCCCGACGCTGTTTCGCTTTACCCTCTTTTCCAACGACCTGCCGAAAGGCACGGTCTCCGCCTCGCTGAATATCGTGATCCTCAGCGTCAGCGCGTTATCGATTGAAGGCGCGCGCTGGCTGTGGTTCCATGGCGGCAGACTCCCCTTCCACCTGTTGGCGGTGGCCGCCGGGATCGTCGCCGCCTGCTGCCTGGCCGGACTGTTACGCCACCAGCGCCAGCGTAGGCAAGCGGTGATCGAAGCCCGGCAGTCGTGAGCCCTTTTACGGAGAAAGCCCCATCATGAACGACATTGAACTCAGCCCGGCGCAGCGCGACCTGCTGCGCGACAAGCTCAGCAAGTACTGCGAAGAGACCTTCAACCTCGAGCTGGAGCAGTTTGACGCCGAGTTTTTTGTCGACTTTATCGCCAAAGAGCTGGGGCCGCTGTTTTACAACGCCGGTATCGAAGAGGCCATCCGCACCCATCTGGCGTGGAGCGAGCGGATCCAGGAAGAGATGGATTTGAAGAAGGTCTATTAACGCCGCGCGCAGACGCAGGAGATCAATAAAAGCACATAAACAACAGGGCTATAATGGCGACTCTTTCAGCATCTCCCGTGTACGGGGAAGGAAAATCATGTCGCTTATCACCGATCTACCCGCCATTTTTGACCAGTTCTCAGAAGCTCGCCAGAAGGGCTTTCTCACCGTCATGGATCTTAAAGAGCAGAACGTGCCGCTGGTGGGCACCTACTGCACCTTTATGCCTCAGGAGATCGCCATGGCGGCGGGCGCCCTTATCGTCTCGCTATGCTCGACCTCCGATGAAACCATCGAGGAAGCGGAAAAAGATCTCCCGCGCAACCTCTGCCCGCTGATCAAAAGCAGCTACGGCTTCGGCAAAACCGATAAATGCCCGTACTTCTATTTCTCTGACCTGGTGGTAGGGGAAACCACCTGCGACGGTAAAAAGAAGATGTACGAGTACATGGCCGAGTTCAAGGCGGTCCACGTCATGCAGTTGCCGAACAGCGCCAGCGACGCGGCTTCCCGCGCGCTGTGGAAAGCGGAGATCTTGCGCCTGCAGCAGGTGATTGAGGCCCGGTTTGGCACGCCGATTAGCGAAGCGGCGCTGCGTGAAGCCATCGTGTTGAAAAATCGCGAGCGCCGGGCGCTGGCCCACTTTTATCGTCTCGGGCAACTCAATCCGCCGGCGCTCAGCGGCAGCGACATCCTGAAAGTGGTGTATGGCGCCACCTTCCGTTTCGACAAAACCGCCCTGATTGATGAACTTCATGCCATGGCGGAGCGCATCCATCAGGAGTGGCTGCAGGGTAAACGGCTCGAGCCACGTCCGCGGATCCTGATCACTGGCTGCCCGATCGGCGGCGCCGCGGAAAAAGTGGTCCGCGCCATCGAGGAAAACGGCGGCTGGGTGGTCGGCTATGAAAACTGCACCGGCGCGAAAGCGACCGAGCGCTGTGTGGCGGAAGAGGGTGACGTCTACGACGCCTTAACCGATAAATATCTCGCCATCGGCTGCTCCTGTATTTCCCCCAACGACCAGCGTCTGCAGCTGCTGAGCCAGATGGTGGAGGAGTATCAGGCCGACGGGGTGATCGACGTCATTCTGCAGGCCTGCCATACCTATGCCGTGGAATCGCTGGCGATTAAACGCCATCTGCGCCAGCAGCACGATCTTCCTTACATGGCGATTGAAACCGACTATTCGACAGCGGACCTCGGCCAGCTCAGTACTCGCGTCGCCGCCTTTATCGAAATGCTGTAAGGAGAGCGCGTGATCTACACGGTTGGCATTGATTCCGGCTCTACCGCCACGAAAGGCATCCTGCTGGCGGACGGCGTCATCGTGCGCCGCTTCCTCTGCCCCACTCCCTTTCGCCCCGCCGACGCCATCCATAAGGCCTGGGAAACGCTACGCGCGGGCCTCACGGAGACGCCTTTTTTAACCCTCACCGGCTATGGCCGCCAGCTGGTGGATTTTGCCGATAAGCAGGTGACGGAGATCTCTTGTCACGGCCTCGGCGCTCGCCTGCTGGCGCCGGACACCCGTACGGTGATTGACATCGGCGGCCAGGACAGCAAAGTCATCCAGCTGGACGCCGAGGGCAATCTCAGCGACTTCCTGATGAATGATAAATGCGCCGCCGGCACCGGACGTTTCCTGGACGTCATTTCACGGACGCTTGGCGCCAGCGTCGAACAACTCGACAGCATCACCGCAGGCGTCGAGCCGCATGCGATTACCAGCATGTGCACGGTGTTTGCCGAATCGGAGGTCATTAGCCTGCGGTCGGCGGGGGTCGCGCCAGAGGCAATTCTGGCGGGGGTGATTAACGCCATGGCCCGGCGCAGCGCGAACTTTATTGGCCGCTTATCGGCGCAGGGGCCGCTGCTGTTTACCGGCGGCGTCAGCCACTGCGCCACCTTTGCCCGGATGCTGGAAAGCCATGTCGGCATGGCGGTGACAACCCATCCCGACGCCCAGTTTGCCGGGGCGCTCGGCGCGGCGCTGATCGGCCTGCGCCAGCGGAGGCGCGGATGACAACCTTCCTGTTTTTATTTCACTCCACGGTGGGGGTGGTACGGATGCGCAAAGCCCTGCAGGCGGCGGGGATGACCTTCGAGGTCAAAGATATTCCCCGCCAGCTGCGCAGCGGCTGCGGATTGTGCGTACTGCTGGAGGGGACGGAAGACGCAGCGCGCAGCTGGATCCTGCCGGAACAGACGGCGGCGCTGTATCAGCAGGATGGGGAAGCGTGGCGCTGCCTCGCTACCTTCCCACAGACGGGTTAATGGGTGATCACAAAGCGCGTCGCCGCAAAGCAGTTCAGCAGACGGTGCATGAGAAAGACCAGAGTCAGCGTCACCACCAGCGAGACCGTCACCGAGGTGATACGGTACAGGTCGCTGAACACCAGATCCTGATAGGGATGCAGGTTCTGGCCGAACATAATGCCGATGGTGGTGATGCTGGCGAAGCCCACCCCGGCGCCCACTTTCTCCATCACGTGCAGGCGGGCGCTGAAGGCCAGCCCGAGACCAATCAGCGGCATCATCAGGATCATGTGGTTGCTGAAATCATAGATAATCAGTTGCACCACCAGAATATAAAGACAGGCCAGCACCACCCCCACCACACGCCAGATCGAGCTGATCACCGCCCCGCGATAGTGCATCGGGAACAGGATCAGGATCCCAGCCATCAGCGCCGACAGCGAGTCGCTGAGATCGCAGATCTGAAACACCACGAAGATGATCGTCGCGACCGTACCGGAGAGCAGTGATTCATGGCGGATGCGGGCGGCGTCTTTCTCAATCCGCGGCGGCGGCTTGCGCGGCTCGACGTCCGGGATCAGGTAATGTAACAGCGCGCTCAGCGCCACCGCCAGCACGCAGGCTTCCATGTTAGAGAACATCAGGGTATGCCAGTTGCTGGTCGGGTAGCTCATAAAGTTGAGCATCGTGCTCTGGCACACCACCCCCATCGATCCCAGCAGGAACAACGGTCCCTGGCTCATAAAGCGAAAACGCATCACGTACAGGCCAAAGACGACTAACGTCATGATCACCGGCCACTGTGAAAGATAGCCGACAATCAATACCATTTCGACGCAGTTCACCGCCGCGCTAAACACAAACTGGCGGGCGACATGGCGGTTGAAGAACGGCACCAGCGACATCAGCATCAGCGGATAAACCACGAAAAACACACCGTACTGGACGTCGTAGAAGGTGGAGATGCTGAGCGCAATAGTCCCGGCCACGGCGATACGCACCGTCTGGCGAAAATCATTCGCCGTATAGACGATATTGCCGTGCGGCGTAAAGACGTGCGCCAGGGTATTAATAGACATAGTGCAACCAGCTCACCAGGTGGATCTGCAGGCCGGCAAAGGTGCGGGCGAAAGGACCCTCGCTATTGTACAGTTGCACCGTGGCGCGGGCGCCGGTCGGCAGCGGTTTGTCCAACGCTTGATCCAGGGCGACGTGAATGCGCATCCGCTGTGCGTCGCGCACCCAGCGGGTGGACTGCTCCGGCTGCGACAGCTGGCCGTTCACCGCCTCCTGCCCCGCCAGAATCCCGGCATCGCTGCTGGTGACGTGCGCCGGGAAGACTTGCCCCGGGAGGGCGTCAAAGACCACCGCTGCATCGGTATTCACCGCGGTGTGGCGCAGGCTCTTTTCACGGAAGTCAGCGACGATATCGGTATTGTTGTTGACCAGCGCCAGCACAGCTGTCGCCGCGGTGGCGTAGATCCCCGGGTTAAGCTGCAGGTTGCTGACCATGCCGTCAGTTTCGGCACGCACCTGGGTCCAGGCCAGGTTCAGCTGCGCCTCCTCCAGCGCATTACGGTATTTCTGCAGGGTGACGTTGCGCTTATCGTCGCGCTCGCCGCGCTGGATAAGCAGGTTCTGGATCTGCGCGTTCAGCGCCGAGACCGACTGCTCGCTGGTCTGCCAGGTGGTACGCACCTTATCGAGGTCGGACTGCGAGACGTTCTGCATCGTGCTCAGGCGCTGGTAGCGATCGAGCGTGACCTTATCGTTACGGGCGGTGTACTGCGCGGTGCGCAGGTTGGCGCGGGCGGCGGCGATTTGTGCGTCCAGCTGCTGGTTGCTCAGTTTCGCCTGCTCAAGGGCGATCTGCGCCGCTTCAACTTTATTAATGAATGGCGTTGGGTCGAGCTCATACAGCAGGTCGCCCTTTTTAACCTGGCTGTTGTTGTGCACGTAAACGTGCGAGACATAGCCGGAGACCCGCGACGATACCGGGGTCACCACGCGCATCACGGTGGAGTCCGGCGTCAGCGGGATCCAGATATCGGCAACGATAAACCAGGCGAATATTGCCAGAAAAGCGGCAATACTCACCCGTACCCAGCGGGCAAATTTTTGTTCAGGCGTCATCATAGTGTGTTAGATCTTGTTATCTTCTTCGCGGATATTCCGCAAACGGCAGGCGATTTGATTTAATGTGGCGCTGAAGGTGGCAAGGTCGGCCTCCGGGATGGTCTGAGTCACGCGTTCCTGATAGGTCTCGATCACGCAGCTCAGTTTTTCCAGAATCGCCCGCCCCTCGGCGGTCAGCGTCAGCAGGCGAATGCGTTTGTCATATGGCGATGTAGAACGCAGCAGATAGCCCTGCTTTTCCAGTAACGAGAGGGTGCGCATTAGCGGCGGCAGTTCAATCCCCTGCACCTCCGCCAGTTCGCTGACCGAGACGTTGTCTCCCAGCTGATGCAACTGCATCAACACCGTCCAGCTGGACTGGGTGAGTCCGGTATCGGTGATAGCGGAGTCAATAATGGCGCGCCACTGGCGCACCACCATGGCCATTCTCATCCCCAACGGACGGCGGGCAAACAGGTCGTCTTCGGTCACAGGTTTTCCTCTCATTGTTGGGAAGAAAATAATACTTATCAGGGTAAGTATCAAGAAACAGACGATCGCGCCGCATCAATTGATAAATTTAGTGAATGTATTCCCCGGCGTCGCTAGCGCTTACCGGGGCAAAGAAGGAATGATGCCTGAAAAAAACCGCACTTTTTAATTGATCTGATCCCGACGCAGGCCGATATCTTTCAGCTGTTCGTCGCTCATTCGCTGCAAAGCTCTGCGCGTTTGCTCCTGAAGCCACCATTTTTTGATAAACCGCACCAGCAGTACGAAACCAATAAATGGCTGTCTTGCCCTGTTCTCGTGAAATTCCATCCTCTACCTCCTCACCTTGCCAGAGGCTTTATCTTCACGGATTTGGGGCCAAGGAATACAGATTCACAAAACACTTTTCTTTAACATACAGATTGGCTAAAACGTACACCAGACCCCATTTTTTCCGCCCATCTGTACTGGTTCTTTTATCTGTATGGCGACAATCAAGGATACAGCATGACCCGCTACCAACATCTCGCTGCCCTGCTGGCCGAACGCATTGAACAGGGCCTGTATCGCCACGGCGAAAAACTGCCGTCGGTGCGCAGCCTGAGCCAGGAGCATGGCGTCAGCATCAGCACTGTCCAGCAGGCCTATCAGTTGCTTGAGCAGCAGCAAATGATTGTGCCTCAGCCGCGATCGGGCTATTTCGTTGCCCCCCGCAAGGCCCAGCCGCCGGTGCCGCCAATGTCGCGTCCGGTACAGCGCCCGGTGGAGATCACCCAGTGGGATCAGGTGCTGACCATGCTCGACGCCCGCTACGATAAATCGATTATCCCCTTCGGCGGCGGCTCGCCGGATGTCACACAGCCAAGCCTGAAGCCTATCTGGCGCGAACTGAGCCGGGCGATCCAGCACAACCTCAGCGAAGTACTGAACTATGACGAGCTGGCCGGGCGCCGGGAACTTCGCGAGCAGATCGCCCGCCTGATGCTTGACGGCGGCTCGGTGGTGACGGCCGACGATCTGGTGCTCACCAGCGGCTGCCACAGCGCGCTGTCTCTGGCTTTACTGTCGGTATGCCAGCCTGGCGATATCGTGGCCGTGGAATCCCCCTGCTACTACGGCACGATGCAGATGCTGCGCGGACTGGGATTAAAGACCATTGAGATCCCCACCGATCCCGAAACCGGGATCAGCATCGAGGCCCTGGAGCTGGCGCTGGATCAATGGCCAATCAAAGGGGTGATCCTCGTGCCGAACTGCAATAATCCGCTGGGCTTTATCATGCCGGACGCCCGTAAGCGCGCGGTGCTGAACCTTGCCCAGCGCCACGATATCGTGATTTTCGAGGATGACATTTACGGCGAGCTGGCCACCGAGTACCCGCGCCCGCGCACCATTCACTCCTGGGATATCGACGGCCGGGTGATGCTCTGCAGCTCTTTTACCAAAACCATCGCCCCCGGCCTGCGCATCGGTTGGATAGCGCCCGGGCGCTACTACGACAAGCTGCTACAGATGAAGTACGCCGCCAGCGGCACTAACGTCCCTTCAACCCAACTGGCGGCCTGCAATTTTATTCGCGAAGGCCACTACCACCGTCACGTGCGGCGGATGCGGCAGATCTATCAGCGTAATATGGAGATCTACACCTGCTGGCTGCGGGAGTTTTTCCCGTGCGGGATCTGTGTCACCCGGCCAAAAGGTGGTTTTATGCTGTGGGTGGAGCTCCCGGAGCAGGTGGATATGGTCTGCGTCGCCAAACAGCTATGCCGGCTGAAGATCCAGGTCGCGCCGGGCTCGCTGTTTTCGGCAGCGGGCAAGTATCGCAACTGCGTCAGGATCAACTGCGCCCTGCCGCCGACCGAGAAACATAAAGCGGTGATGGTGAAGCTGGGAGAAGCGGTGAAGGTGGCGATGGAGTGAAGTTTAATCTGTTTTCCCCGGCGGCGCTGCGCTTACCGGGGCTACGGGCTCCGAAAATACGTAGCGCCGCTACCAGCAACTATTTCTTATTAAGATCGCGAATCATCGCTTCTCTTAAAATCGCATTCAGTCGAGTTTGATAGCCTTTTCCTGGACGTTTGAGCCACTCCATGACATCGGCATCAATGCGCACAGAAGCCTGTGTTTTTAGCGGTCGAAAAAATTTGCCGCGTACGGCATCTGACCATTGCGCATCGTCTGTAGCGGGGATATCGCTGTAATCGATGTCCTCATCGGCTTTGCTCGCTAGCGCTTTAAGTTCAGCATCTCGCTCGGCTGTAAGCGCAACCGGGTTATCGCGTTTATGTTTAACCATGCTCATAACGATTCCTCTCTTTTCTGTCCGCCTTCCGGGCGCTGATAATACGAATAACCTCAGTTCCACTTTCAAAACGGACCGAATGCGCCACCAGGATAACAAGGATCCCATGCACAAGACCGATGGTTTGCCAGCGATATTCACCATTCTCAAACCGCTCCTGGCGGGAAAGGTGCCGCGGATCGTCAAAGACTAATACCGCTTCTTCAAACCGGACTCCATGTTTTCGTAGATTACTTAATGCCTTGTTTGCATCCCACTCAAACTCCATTGGCATACTATTCATCCTTTTGTATATACAAAAAAGTATATACGATTATCCGGTGATAATAGTGACGGCGTTGGAAAAAACCTCACATTTTGAGTGAGTAATTTGTAAAGGCATCTCCCCGGTGGCGCTGCGCTTACCGGGGCTACGGGTTACCCCGCGTCCGCAAATCAGCTTCACTGGTCAAAAAACACCATTCCCTTATACGGCTGCTCACGGCAGGCGGCCAGCCGCTGGGCGAGACTGCCGACGTGCAGCTCCAGCTTGTGGCCATCGGGATCGAGGAAATAGTGCGAGGCGCCTTCGCTGCGATTTAGCTTCCAGACCGCCACGCCGGCAACCTCCAGGCGGGCGGCGAAGCGGGCAAAATCGGCTTCGCTAATGCTAAACGCATAATGGGTGTAGTCGCTCTCTTCCGGCGGAGTAACACGCCGCTGCGGATCCAGCGACAGGCATAGCCACAGATCGCCGCAGGAGAGATAGGCGCCACTGTCCCAGCGGGCGTGCAGCGTCATGCCCAGCAGTTGCTGATAAAACGCCACGCTCGGCGCCAGCTGGCTGACCGCCAGGGTCAGATGATTCAGTCCACTCAGCATGTCTGTTCCTCCAGTGAATTCACGATGAACTGGCGCAGCCATTGATGCGCCGGGTCGCGGTGCCAGCGCTCGTGCCACAGCATCAGCATCTCAAAGCCGGCGACCGCCAGCGGCGGCTCGACGACCACCAGCCCGCTCTGCCCGCGCACCAGCCGCTCCGGCAGCACCGCCACCAGATCGCTATTGCGCAGGGTCTCCAGCATAAACAGGAAATGTGGCACGGAAAGGACAACCCGCCGCGTCTGTCCGAGGTTCGCCAGCGCGATATCGGTCGCCGCGCTGAAGCCGCCCCCGTCCGGGGAGACGATCACGTGCTCCAGCTGACAGAACGTTTCCAGGCTAAGCCCAGGCCGCAGCGCCGGATGCTCCGCCCGGCCTGCCAGCACGTAGCGTTCACGAAACAGCAGGCGCTGATGTAGCCCCGGCGGCGCGCCCTCGCGGGTATGGAAGCAGAGATCCACTTCATCGCTGGCCGCCTGCTGCTCCAGCCGCGCTGGCTGCAGCTCGAATACCGCCAGCCGACTGTCGGGAGAGGCCAGCCGTAGCCTGCCCAGCATCGGCAGGAGGATCGCCGAGGCCATATAGTCCGTCGCCGCCACCCGCCAGGTCTCCGCCGCCGTCGCCGGATTAAAGGGCGCCACCGGCGCCACTGCCTGCTCCAGGGCGGCTAACGCGGCGCGCAGCGGCTGGCGAAGCTCATCGGCGCGGGCGGTGGGCTGCATGCCGCGCGGACCCGGCATCAGCAGCGGGTCGGCGAAAATCTCCCGCAGCCTGGCGAGCTGAATACTGACCGACGGCTGCGACAGATTCAGCCGCTGCGCCGCCCGGGTGACGTTGTTTTCGCTAAGCAGCACGTCGAGCGTGCGCAGCAGATTAAGATCCAGACGATGTAAATTAATCACGGCTATACCTGGAATTTAAGTAATTAATTTCTACTATAGCGTCAGCTTTCCTACTCTGCAGCTCTCCCCACTCCAGAGGTGATGTTATGAAAGTACTGCTGATTTACGCCCATCCGGAACCGCGCTCGCTTAATGGCGGACTCAAAAATTTCGCCATCCACCACCTGCAGCAGGCCGGGCATGAAGTCCAGGTCTCCGATCTCTACGCCATGCGCTGGAAGGCCGGATATGACGCTGACGACAGCGGCGCCCCGCCAGTCGGCGAGTTCTGGCGTCCGACCCTCGATTCAAAACGGGCCTTTGCCCAGGGAACCCAAAGCGCGGATATCGCAGCCGAGCAGGAAAAGCTGCTGTGGGCCGATATGGTAATTTTCCAGTTCCCGCTGTGGTGGTTCTCGATGCCTGCCATCATGAAGGGCTGGATCGACCGGGTGTACGCCTGGGGCTTTGCCTATGGCGTCGGTGAGCAAAGCGACCGCCACTGGGGTGACCGTTACGGAGAAGGCACCTTCGCTGGCAAGCGGGCGATGCTGATCGTCACCGCCGGCGGCTGGGCGGAACACTATTCACCGCGCGGGATCAACGGCCCCATCAACGACATCCTGTTCCCCATTCAGCACGGCATGCTGTTCTATCCCGGCTTCGAGGTACTCCCGCCGCTGGTGTTCTACCGCACAGACAAAATCGACGCCGGCCAGTTCGCCGACCAATGCGCCACCCTGGCCGAGCGGCTGGACACGCTGTGGCAAACCGAGCCCATTCCATTCCGCCGGCAGAATTATGGCGATTATCTGATCCCATCGCTGACGCTGCGCCCTGAACTGGCGCCCGGGAAAAGCGGTCTGGGGGTGCATCTGGCAACGAAATAAATCTCGACGCGATAGCCCATCCGGGTTATCGCGTTCATTAATATGACAATTTGTGAGCCTCCACGCATTAACAGCATCTCGTCACACGAAGCCGCCGTTCATATTGATAGCGATCAAGAATAATCATACCGTCTGGTCGGTATGATTCCGGCCATGAATATGGAAGCCCAGCATCGTAAAAAAGATCCCGTCCGTCTCCACCGTCAGTTGCTTGAATCGGCGGCGATGATTGCCGGCCGGGACGGTATCGCCGCCCTGTCGCTGAACGCCGTCGCCCGCGAGGCTGGCGTGAGCAAAGGTGGCCTCCTGCATCACTTTCCCAATAAGCAGGCGCTGATTTTCGCCCTGTTCGCCCGGCTGCTGGCGATCATGGAAAAGGCGATTAGCGAACTGATGGCCGCCGATAACATCGCTTACGGACGCTTTACCCGCGCCTATTTGCGCTATCTGTCCAACCCGGAGCTGACGGACACCCACGAAAGCCGCCAGCTGATGGTGCTGTCGCTGGCGATGCCGGACGAGCCGGTGCTGCGAAAATGCTGGCGCGACTGGATGCTGGATCACCTGGCGCAGGGCGATGCGCTGGATAACGGCCCGACCGGCACGCTGGTGCGCTACGCCGCCGACGGCATCTGGTTATCGGAACTCACCGAAGGGCGTACCATGAGCAGCGATCACCGACAGTCGCTGGTAAACGATCTGACCAAAATGACGCTTCCCGCGTGAAGCGAATAGAGTGAGGCCGCGATGCGCTACAACATCAATGCCCGTCTCATTTATGACGCAACGGACGGCACGCTAACCCTGCCCGGCAGCGATGAACCGGATAGCCAGCTATCCATCACCGCCAGCGCGCTACTCTATTTTTTTCTCCGCCATACCGGCGTCGTCAGCCGCGATGAAGTATTAAAAAAAGTCTGGGATGATAACGGCTTAACCTCTTCCAACAGCAACCTCAATCAATACCTGAGTATGCTGCGCAAAACCTTCCGCCACTACGATATCGATAACATTATCGTCACCGTGTCGCGCGGCATGCTGCAGTTGAACCAGGATCTGAGCATTGAACTGCTCGATGCCGGGCCGGCGCTTACCGAGGCCGCTAACCCACCCGAGAGGGCTGATGAAACCGTCCCCCCAGCGGCGACAACGCCGCCCACCGATTCACGACATGCGCGCGGGATGTGCTGGTATCTGGCCGGCGGCTGTCTGCTGGTCATCGCCCTGCTGCTGGTGGCGTTTAGTCTCGCCGGTACCCACGTCGCCCGGCCAATTAATCTGACGCTGATGAACCACAGCCAGTGCGAACTGCTGGCCAGCGATGAGATGCTGCGTTCGGTCTCCGCCACGGCCTACGGTAAGAATTTTGATGAGGTGCGTCAGCGGCTGAAGCTCAGTTGCAAGCCGGGCGAACGTTTTGTTTTTTTCTATGGCGACCGACTGGAAACCAATGGACTGGGCCGGGTGTTCCTCGCCCACTGCGCGATGCACGAAGACAACCCGTTCAGCTATTGCGATAACTACTTTTACTACTCCTGGAAGCCGCAATGAGACTCGCGCCCCGCCCCTTTTTCGCCCTTTCCGCCCTCGCGTTTATCGCCGCCGCCGGTTTTAGCGCTTGGCGCCTGCTGCCGGATGCCAACGACGGCGTGATGAGCTGTTCCACCAAAGCGATCATGCGTTTTGAGAACATGGAAAAAGAGAATGTGAACGGCAATATTCATTTTAATTTTGCCGCCAACGGCAACGGTTCGATGGTGGTGGAAGGCTATACCGATTCCGCCGCCGGCTGGCTCTACCTGCAGCGCTACGTCAAATTCAGCTACACCAGCCAACGCATTTCGGCAACCGAACGCCACTACCGCATTAAAAAATGGGAATCCAGCGCCTCATCCATCGACGAATCGCCGAATGTCATCTTCGACTACTTCATGCGCGAGATGTCCGACAGCCACGATGGCCTGTTCCTCAACGCGCAGAAGCTTAACGACAAAGCTATCCTGCTGAGTTCTATCAACTCGCCGCTCTACATCTGCACGCTGAAGTCCGGCAGCACGTTTAATTAACCCGTCCCCCCTGAACCGCCGCGAGGAAACTGCGCCCTCGCTCACACTCCGTTTTTGCCCCCTCTTTTTCCGATGCTAAAAGCGCACGTTTTGCATTTAGCTTTTGTGGCAAAACTTGAGCATACCCACAATTATCACGCGGCTATATTACCGCCTGCAGGCAAGTAATTAGCATCTTATTAACATTCATCTCCCGCCGATAATAAGCTTAAAAAAACGCCATATCATCATGACAATCATCACGCAAAAAACAGGACAAACAGATAAATTGAACGCTAAATAAGACTAAATTACAGAGCAAAAAACTAAAATATTCACCAACACGGATTTAAATTTCGCTTCTCTCCCCATTCCCTATAGTGAACCCCGAACGCCGATTCCGCGTGTTGATGCCGTTACGCGGACGGTTTTCCCGAATCACAAAACCTGTTCTGGAGGAGATCACGATGGGTGATGCATTGGGGCTTATCGAAACCAAAGGTCTGGTGGCCTGTATTGAAGCAGCGGACTCGATGTGTAAAGCCGCCAACGTCGAACTGATCGGCTATGAAAACGTCGGCTCCGGCCTGGTCACCGTGATGGTGAAGGGCGACGTCGGCGCGGTAAAAGCGGCGGTGGATTCCGGTGTGGAATCAGCCCAGCGCATCGGCGAAGTGGTGACCTCGCTGGTCATCGCTCGCCCGCATAACGACATCAACAAAATCGTCATTAAACACAAGGCCTGAAGGCCAGGAGAACGCAAATGGGTGATGCATTAGGTCTGATTGAAACCAAAGGTCTGGTGGCCTGCATTGAAGCGGCGGATGCGATGTGTAAAGCCGCCAACGTCGAGCTTATCGGCTATGAAAACGTCGGTTCCGGCCTCGTCACCGCGATGGTGAAAGGCGACGTCG
>NZ_PIBN01000029.1:0-26512 GCF_002806655.1 Klebsiella sp. K-Nf6
TGGCTAAGCCGGGCAGCATCAAGCCGCACACCAAGTTCGAATCTGAAGTGTACATCCTGTCCAAAGACGAAGGCGGTCGTCATACTCCGTTCTTCAAAGGCTACCGTCCGCAGTTCTACTTCCGTACTACTGACGTGACTGGCACCATCGAACTGCCGGAAGGCGTAGAGATGGTTATGCCGGGCGACAACATCAAAATGGTTGTTACCCTGATCCACCCGATCGCGATGGACGACGGTCTGCGTTTCGCAATCCGTGAAGGCGGCCGTACCGTTGGCGCGGGCGTTGTAGCTAAAGTTCTGGGCTAATTCGTTAGCTTCGAATAAAAAGGGCGCTTCGGCGCCCTTTTTGCTGGGCGCAGTTCCGCGAAATAACGTGTACAACACACTATTCATAACGTGCGCTGCGGCGGATAATGCGCAAATGGTCTATTGTAATCATAACTATTCTCATTTAATATTTGTGCATAAATTGAACGGGAGTTTATATGTACGTTTGTTTGTGCAATGGCGTTAGCGATAAAAAAATTCGCCAGGTTGTTCGCCAGTTTCAACCGCAATCTTTTCAGCAATTACGTAAGTTTGTTCCCGTTGGAAATCAATGCGGTAAGTGTGTTCGAGCTGCACGTGAAGTGATGGAAGATGAATTAACCACCATGCCGGAATTCAAAGAAATCGCCTGAAGTCCGCGCTTCTCTTTTGACATCCCTATAGGCCGGACTACGCTTCAATAAGTGGAAGCGGAGGGACTATATAATGAAAGGTGATGTCAAAATCATAAGTTATCTCAATAAATTATTGGGAAATGAGCTGGTCGCAATCAATCAGTACTTTCTCCATGCGAGAATGTTCAAAAACTGGGGTCTGATGCGCCTCAACGATATTGAGTACCACGAATCAATTGATGAAATGAAGCACGCCGATAAGTACATCGAGCGTATTCTTTTCCTCGAAGGCATTCCTAATCTGCAGGATCTCGGCAAACTTGGCATCGGTGAAGATGTGGAAGAGATGCTGCAGTCAGATTTACGCCTGGAGCTGGAAGGCGCGCAAAACCTGCGTGAAGCGATCGCCTATGCCGACAGCGTACATGACTATGTCAGCCGCGATATGATGATTGAGATCCTGGCGGATGAAGAAGGCCATATCGACTGGCTGGAAACCGAACTCGATCTGATTGGCAAAATTGGCCTGCAGAATTACCTGCAGTCGCAGATCAAAGTGTCAGACTAATCAGCGTTTGCCACCCGCACCAGAAACCTGCTGCCGTCAGAAATGGCCCAAATGGCAGCGGGTTGTCCTTTTCCCATTTTCTGTTGCCGCCGCACCTGGGGGACAGACCCAATACCACCCACGTCATGCCGGCGAGCAATGACGCTACCAGCACCAGCTGCGGCAGCATTCGCCAGCCATGCCAGGCCCCGAGGGCGGCGAGATATTTTATATCGCCATAGCCTAATCCTTCATATCCACGGACCCTGCGGTATAGCCAATAAAGGGCGGCAAACGAGAGATAGCCAGCTATAGCTCCCCAGACAGCCTCGTTGAGCTGATGCGGCGCCAGACAGAGATAAAAAAGCAAGCCGCTCCACAGTAGGGGGCAGGTGAAGCGGTCTGGCAGCAAACCGTGACGCAGGTCCTGCTGGCATAATACTAGCGTCAATCCGCTATAACAGAGTAAGAAGGGGAGGGCGGCGAGCATAGGTTACCCCGCGATGAGCAATGAATATGGCTTCACTATGCTTATCGGCTCGGCGCAGGGCAAAATGCAATTTTCAAGAGTGGATGGCGCTTTGCGGATTTATTGGCAGCGTTACGGCGCTTGCACAGCGCACTATCGCGAAGACGCGCAAATCCCGGTGATGATTTTCTAAACAGCGCTTGCGTCGTGCCAGAATTTGCGTATAATGCGCGGGCCTGTCAAAGTTGACAGCCGGTTCGATATGAACCCCGATAGTGCTTTTTGCTATCAAACAATGTCCCCAATCGGGGGACTATGTAAGAACGGTTACACTCTCCCATCAATCGTAATGGGTATGAGGAGTAATCATTTCGTCTATAAAATAATTGGAGCTCTGGTCTCATGCAGAACCAAAGAATCCGTATCCGCCTTAAAGCGTTTGATCATCGTCTGATCGATCAATCAACCGCGGAAATCGTCGAGACTGCTAAGCGCACTGGTGCGCAAGTCCGTGGTCCGATCCCGCTGCCGACCCGCAAAGAGCGCTTTACCGTTCTGATCTCCCCGCACGTCAACAAAGACGCGCGTGATCAGTACGAGATTCGCACTCACAAGCGTCTGGTTGACATCGTTGAGCCAACTGAAAAAACCGTTGATGCTCTGATGCGTCTGGATCTGGCTGCCGGTGTAGACGTGCAGATCAGCCTGGGTTAATCAGGTCATCGAGCGATTGAGAGGTTGAAACAATGATTGGTTTAGTCGGTAAAAAAGTGGGCATGACCCGCATCTTCACTGAAGATGGCGTATCTATCCCAGTAACCGTAATCGAAGTTGAAGCAAACCGCGTTACTCAGGTTAAAGACCTGGCTAACGATGGCTACCGCGCAATCCAGGTTACCACCGGTGCTAAAAAAGCTAACCGTGTAACCAAGCCGGAAGCGGGTCACTTCGCTAAAGCTGGCGTTGAAGCTGGCCGTGGTCTGTGGGAATTCCGTCTTGCTGACGGCGAAGAATTCACCGTAGGTCAGAACATTAGCGTTGAACTGTTTGCTGACGTTAAAAAAGTTGACGTAACCGGTACCTCTAAAGGTAAAGGTTTTGCTGGTACCGTTAAGCGCTGGAACTTCCGTACCCAGGACGCTACTCACGGTAACTCCTTGTCTCACCGCGTTCCGGGTTCTATCGGTCAGAACCAGACTCCGGGCAAAGTGTTCAAAGGCAAGAAAATGGCAGGTCAGCTGGGTAATGAGCGTGTAACCGTTCAGAGCCTGGACGTAGTACGTGTTGACGCTGAGCGCAACCTGCTGCTGGTTAAAGGTGCTGTCCCGGGTGCTACCGGTAGCGACCTGATCGTTAAACCAGCTGTGAAGGCGTGAGGAGATAGCAATGGAATTAGTATTGAAAGACGCGCAGAGCGCGCTGACTGTTTCCGAAACTACCTTCGGTCGTGATTTCAACGAAGCGCTGGTTCACCAGGTTGTTGTTGCTTATGCAGCTGGTGCGCGTCAGGGCACTCGTGCTCAGAAGACTCGTGCTGAAATCACTGGCTCCGGTAAAAAACCGTGGCGCCAGAAAGGTACCGGCCGTGCGCGTTCTGGTTCTATCAAGAGCCCGATCTGGCGTTCCGGTGGCGTGACCTTCGCTGCTCGTCCGCAGGACCACAGTCAAAAAGTTAACAAGAAGATGTACCGCGGCGCGCTGAAAAGCATTCTGTCCGAACTGGTACGTCAGGATCGTCTGATCGTTGTCGAGAAGTTCTCTGTTGAAGCGCCGAAAACTAAGCTGCTGGCACAGAAACTGAAAGACATGGCTCTGGAAGATGTGCTGATCATCACCGGTGAGCTGGACGAGAACCTGTTCCTGGCCGCACGTAACCTGCACAAGGTTGACGTACGTGATGCGAACGGTATCGACCCGGTTAGCCTGATCGCCTTCGACAAAGTCGTAATGACTGCTGATGCTGTTAAGCAAGTTGAGGAGATGCTGGCATGATTCGTGAAGAACGTCTGCTGAAGGTGCTGCGCGCACCGCACGTTTCTGAAAAAGCGTCTACTGCGATGGAAAAAACAAACACCATCGTTCTCAAAGTTGCTAAAGACGCGACCAAAGCAGAAATCAAAGCTGCTGTGCAGAAACTGTTTGAAGTCGAAGTCGAAGTCGTTAACACCCTGGTTGTTAAAGGGAAAGTTAAACGTCACGGACAGCGTATCGGTCGTCGTAGCGACTGGAAAAAAGCTTACGTCACCCTGAAAGAAGGCCAGAATCTGGACTTCGTTGGCGGCGCTGAGTAAGTCGGAGGAGTAATACAATGGCAGTTGTTAAATGTAAACCGACATCTCCGGGTCGTCGCCACGTCGTTAAAGTGGTTAACCCAGAGCTGCACAAGGGCAAACCTTTTGCTCCGTTGCTGGAAAAAAACAGCAAATCCGGTGGTCGTAACAACAATGGCCGTATCACCACCCGTCATATCGGTGGTGGCCACAAGCAGGCTTACCGTATTGTTGACTTCAAACGCAACAAAGATGGTATCCCGGCAGTTGTTGAACGTCTTGAGTACGATCCGAACCGCTCCGCGAACATCGCGCTGGTTCTGTACAAAGACGGCGAGCGCCGTTACATCCTGGCCCCGAAAGGCCTGAAAGCTGGTGACCAGATTCAGTCTGGCGTTGATGCTGCAATCAAAGCAGGCAACACCCTGCCGATGCGCAATATCCCGGTTGGTTCTACCGTTCATAACGTAGAAATGAAACCAGGTAAAGGCGGTCAGCTGGCACGTTCCGCTGGTACTTACGTTCAGATCGTTGCTCGCGACGGTGCTTATGTCACCCTGCGTCTGCGTTCTGGTGAAATGCGTAAAGTCGAAGCAGACTGCCGCGCTACTCTGGGCGAAGTTGGCAATGCTGAGCATATGCTGCGCGTTCTGGGTAAAGCAGGTGCTGCACGCTGGCGTGGTGTTCGTCCTACCGTTCGCGGTACTGCGATGAACCCAGTAGACCACCCACATGGTGGTGGTGAAGGTCGTAACTTTGGTAAGCACCCGGTATCCCCGTGGGGCCTGCAGACCAAAGGTAAGAAGACCCGCAGCAACAAGCGTACTGATAAATTCATCGTACGTCGCCGTAGCAAATAATTTTAGAGGATAAGCCATGCCACGTTCTCTCAAGAAAGGTCCTTTTATTGACCTGCACTTGCTGAAGAAGGTAGAGAAAGCGGTGGAAAGCGGAGACAAGAAGCCCCTGCGCACTTGGTCCCGTCGTTCAACGATCTTTCCTAACATGATCGGTTTGACCATCGCTGTCCATAATGGTCGTCAGCACGTTCCAGTCTTTGTTTCCGACGAAATGGTTGGTCACAAACTGGGTGAATTCGCACCGACTCGTACTTATCGCGGCCACGCTGCTGATAAAAAAGCGAAGAAGAAATAAGGTAGGAGGAAGAGATGGAAACTTTAGCTCAACATCGCCATGCTCGTTCTTCTGCTCAGAAGGTTCGCCTCGTAGCTGACCTGATTCGCGGTAAGAAAGTGTCGCAGGCCCTGGATATTCTGACCTACACCAACAAAAAAGCTGCTGTACTGGTCAAGAAGGTACTGGAATCTGCCATTGCTAACGCTGAACACAACGATGGCGCTGACATTGATGATCTGAAAGTTGCGAAAATTTTCGTAGACGAAGGCCCGAGCATGAAGCGCATTATGCCGCGTGCTAAAGGTCGTGCAGATCGCATCCTGAAGCGCACCAGCCACATCACTGTGGTTGTGTCCGATCGCTGAGACTCTGGAGACTAGCAATGGGTCAGAAAGTACATCCTAATGGTATTCGCCTGGGTATTGTCAAACCATGGAACTCTACCTGGTTCGCGAACACCAAAGAATTCGCTGACAACCTGGACAGCGATTTTAAAGTACGTCAGTTCCTGACAAAAGAACTGGCTAAAGCGTCTGTATCTCGCATCGTTATCGAGCGTCCGGCTAAGAGCATCCGTGTGACCATTCACACTGCTCGCCCGGGTATCGTTATCGGTAAGAAAGGCGAAGACGTAGAAAAACTGCGCAAGGTCGTAGCGGATATCGCTGGCGTACCTGCACAGATCAATATTGCCGAAGTTCGTAAGCCTGAACTGGACGCTAAATTGGTTGCTGACAGCATCACTTCTCAGCTGGAACGTCGCGTTATGTTCCGTCGTGCGATGAAGCGTGCTGTACAGAACGCAATGCGTCTGGGCGCTAAAGGTATCAAAGTTGAAGTTAGCGGCCGTCTGGGCGGCGCGGAAATCGCACGTACCGAATGGTACCGTGAAGGTCGCGTACCGCTGCACACTCTGCGTGCTGACATCGACTACAACACCTCTGAAGCGCACACCACTTACGGTGTAATCGGCGTTAAGGTATGGATCTTCAAAGGTGAGATCCTGGGTGGTATGGCTGCTGTTGAACAACCGGAACCGGCTGCTCAACCTAAAAAGCAGCAGCGTAAAGGCCGTAAATAAGGAGCGTCGCTGATGTTACAACCAAAGCGTACAAAATTCCGTAAAGTGCACAAAGGCCGCAACCGTGGTCTGGCGCAGGGTACGGATGTTAGCTTCGGCACTTTCGGTCTGAAAGCTGTTGGCCGTGGTCGTCTGACTGCCCGTCAGATCGAAGCAGCACGTCGTGCTATGACCCGTGCAGTTAAGCGTCAAGGTAAGATCTGGATCCGTGTATTCCCGGACAAACCGATCACCGAGAAGCCGCTGGAAGTTCGTATGGGTAAAGGTAAAGGTAACGTGGAGTACTGGGTTGCCTTGATTCAGCCGGGTAAAGTCCTGTATGAAATGGACGGCGTACCGGAAGAGCTGGCCCGTGAAGCATTCGGCCTGGCAGCAGCGAAACTGCCGATCAAAACCACCTTTGTAACTAAGACGGTGATGTAATGAAAGCAAAAGAGCTGCGTGAAAAAAGCGTTGAAGAGCTGAACGCTGAGCTGCTGAACCTGCTGCGTGAGCAGTTCAACCTGCGTATGCAGGCTGCAAGTGGCCAGCTGCAACAGACTCATCTGCTGAAGCAAGTGCGTCGTGATGTTGCACGCGTTAAGACTTTACTGACTCAGAAGGCGGGTGCGTAATGACCGATAAAATCCGTACTCTGCAAGGTCGCGTAGTTAGCGACAAAATGGAGAAATCCATTGTTGTTGCTATCGAACGTATGGTGAAACACCCGGTATACGGCAAATTCATCAAACGTACGACCAAACTGCACGTACATGACGAGAACAACGAATGCGGTATCGGTGACGTGGTTGAAATCCGCGAATGCCGTCCGCTGTCCAAGACTAAGTCCTGGACGCTGGTTCGCGTTGTAGAGAAAGCGGTTCTGTAATAGAGTACGCATTCTCGATACGGATAAACGGCTCAGCGATGAGCCGTTTATTTTTTCTACCCATATCTGGTTTGTGGTGTTATAATGCCGCGCCCTCGATATGGGGCTTTTTAACGACCCTAATTTTCGGGTCTCAGTAGTAGTTGACATTAGCGGAGCACTAAAATGATCCAAGAACAGACTATGCTGAACGTCGCCGACAACTCCGGTGCACGTCGCGTAATGTGTATCAAGGTTCTGGGTGGCTCGCACCGTCGCTACGCAGGCGTAGGCGACATCATCAAGATCACCATCAAGGAAGCAATTCCGCGTGGTAAGGTCAAAAAAGGTGATGTGCTGAAGGCGGTAGTGGTGCGCACCAAGAAGGGTGTTCGTCGCCCGGACGGTTCTGTCATTCGCTTCGATGGTAATGCATGCGTTATTCTTAACAATAACAGCGAGCAGCCTATCGGTACGCGTATTTTTGGGCCGGTAACTCGTGAACTTCGTACCGAGAAGTTCATGAAAATTATCTCTCTGGCACCAGAAGTACTCTAAGGAGCGAATCATGGCAGCTAAAATCCGTCGTGATGACGAAGTTATCGTGTTAACCGGTAAAGATAAAGGTAAACGCGGTAAAGTAAAAAATGTCCTGTCTTCCGGCAAGGTCATTGTTGAAGGTATCAACCTGGTTAAGAAACATCAGAAGCCGGTTCCGGCCCTGAACCAACCAGGCGGCATCGTAGAGAAAGAAGCAGCTATTCAGATCTCTAACCTTGCTATCTTCAACGCGGCAACCGGCAAGGCTGACCGTGTAGGCTTTAGATTCGAAGACGGCAAAAAAGTCCGTTTCTTCAAGTCTAACAGCGAAACTATCAAGTAATTTGGAGTAGTACGATGGCGAAACTGCATGATTACTACAAAGACGAAGTAGTCGCTAAACTCATGACTGAGTTTAACTACAATTCTGTCATGCAAGTCCCTCGGGTCGAGAAGATCACCCTGAACATGGGTGTTGGTGAAGCGATCGCTGACAAGAAACTGCTGGATAACGCAGCAGCTGACCTGACAGCAATCTCCGGTCAAAAACCGCTGATCACCAAAGCACGCAAATCAGTTGCAGGCTTCAAAATCCGTCAGGGCTATCCGATCGGCTGTAAAGTAACTCTGCGCGGCGAGCGCATGTGGGAGTTCTTTGAGCGCCTGATCACTATTGCTGTACCGCGTATCCGTGACTTCCGTGGCTTGTCCGCTAAGTCTTTCGACGGTCGTGGTAACTACAGCATGGGTGTCCGTGAGCAGATCATCTTCCCAGAAATCGACTACGATAAAGTCGACCGCGTTCGTGGTTTGGATATTACCATTACCACTACTGCGAAATCTGATGAAGAAGGCCGCGCTCTGCTGGCTGCCTTTGACTTCCCGTTCCGCAAGTAAGGTAGGGTTACTTAATGGCTAAGCAATCAATGAAAGCACGCGAAGTAAAGCGCGTGGCTTTAGCTGATAAATTCTTCGCTAAACGCGCTGAACTGAAAGCTATCATCTCTGATGTGAACGCAACCGACGAAGATCGTTGGAACGCTGTTCTCAAGCTGCAGACTCTGCCGCGTGATTCCAGCCCGTCTCGTCAGCGTAATCGCTGCCGTCAAACAGGTCGTCCGCATGGTTTCCTGCGGAAGTTCGGGTTGAGCCGTATTAAGGTCCGTGAAGCCGCTATGCGCGGTGAAATCCCGGGTCTGAAAAAGGCTAGCTGGTAATTGTCACCAATTGAATCACGGGAGTAAAGACAGATGAGCATGCAAGATCCGATCGCGGATATGCTGACCCGTATCCGTAACGGTCAGGCCGCGAATAAAGCTGCGGTCACCATGCCTTCCTCCAAGCTGAAAGTGGCAATTGCCAACGTGCTGAAGGAAGAAGGCTTTATTGAAGATTTTAAAGTTGAAGGCGACATCAAGCCGGAACTGGAACTGACTCTTAAGTATTTCCAGGGTAAAGCTGTTGTAGAAAGCATTCAGCGTGTCAGCCGCCCAGGTCTGCGCATCTACAAACGTAAAGATGAGCTGCCGAAAGTTATGGCGGGTCTGGGTATCGCAGTTGTTTCTACCTCTAAAGGTGTTATGACTGATCGTGCAGCGCGCCAGGCTGGTCTTGGTGGCGAAATTATCTGCTACGTAGCCTAATCGGAGGAAAAAATGTCTCGTGTTGCTAAAGCACCGGTCGTTGTTCCTGCCGGCGTTGATGTTAAAGTCAACGGTCAGGTTATTACGATCAAAGGTAAAAATGGCGAGCTGACTCGTACTCTCAACGATGCTGTTGAAGTTAAACATGCAGATAATGCTCTGACCTTCGGTCCGCGTGATGGTTACGTAGACGGATGGGCTCAGGCTGGTACCGCGCGTGCCCTGCTGAACTCAATGGTTATCGGTGTTACCGAAGGCTTCACTAAAAAGCTTCAGCTGGTTGGTGTAGGCTATCGTGCAGCGGTTAAAGGGGATGTAGTAAACCTGGCTTTAGGTTTCTCTCATCCTGTTGAACACAAGCTGCCGGCCGGTATCACTGCAGAATGTCCGACTCAAACTGAAATCGTGCTGAAAGGCGCTGATAAGCAGGTGATCGGCCAGGTTGCAGCAGATCTGCGCGCCTACCGTCGTCCTGAGCCTTATAAAGGCAAGGGTGTTCGTTACGCCGACGAAGTCGTGCGTACCAAAGAGGCTAAGAAGAAGTAAGGTAACACTATGGATAAGAAATCTGCTCGTATCCGTCGTGCGACCCGCGCACGCCGCAAGCTCCAGGAGCTGGGTGCAACTCGCCTGGTGGTACATCGTACCCCGCGTCATATTTACGCACAGGTAATTGCTCCGAATGGTTCTGAAGTTCTGGTAGCTGCTTCTACTGTAGAAAAAGCTATCTCTGAACAACTGAAGTACACCGGTAACAAAGACGCGGCCGCAGCTGTGGGTAAAGCTGTTGCTGAACGCGCTCTGGAAAAAGGCATCAAAGATGTTTCCTTTGACCGTTCCGGGTTCCAATATCATGGTCGTGTCCAGGCACTGGCAGATGCTGCCCGTGAAGCTGGCCTTCAGTTCTAAGGTAGAGGTGTAAGATGGCTCACATCGAAAAACAAGCTGGCGAACTGCAGGAAAAGCTGATCGCGGTAAACCGCGTATCTAAAACCGTTAAAGGTGGTCGTATTTTCTCCTTCACAGCTCTGACTGTTGTTGGCGATGGTAACGGTCGCGTTGGTTTTGGTTACGGTAAAGCGCGTGAAGTTCCAGCAGCGATCCAGAAAGCGATGGAAAAAGCCCGTCGCAATATGATTAACGTCGCGCTGAACAACGGCACCCTGCAACACCCGGTTAAAGGTGTTCACACGGGTTCTCGTGTATTCATGCAGCCAGCTTCCGAAGGTACCGGTATCATCGCCGGTGGTGCAATGCGCGCCGTTCTGGAAGTTGCTGGGGTTCATAACGTTCTGGCTAAAGCATACGGTTCCACCAACCCGATCAACGTGGTTCGTGCAACTATTGATGGCCTGGAAAATATGAATTCTCCAGAAATGGTCGCTGCCAAGCGTGGTAAATCCGTTGAAGAAATTCTGGGGAAATAAACCATGGCAAAGACTATTAAAATTACTCAAACCCGCAGTGCAATCGGTCGTCTGCCGAAACACAAGGCAACACTGCTTGGCCTGGGTCTGCGTCGTATTGGTCACACCGTAGAGCGCGAGGATACTCCTGCTGTTCGTGGTATGGTCAACGCGGTTTCCTTCATGGTTAAAGTTGAGGAGTAAGAGATGCGTTTAAATACTCTGTCTCCGGCCGAAGGCTCCAAAAAGGCGGGTAAACGCCTGGGTCGTGGTATCGGTTCTGGCCTCGGTAAAACCGGTGGTCGTGGTCACAAAGGTCAGAAGTCTCGTTCTGGCGGTGGCGTACGTCGCGGTTTCGAGGGTGGTCAGATGCCTCTGTACCGTCGTCTGCCGAAATTCGGCTTCACTTCTCGTAAAGCGATGATCACCGCAGAGATCCGTCTCTCTGATCTGGCTCACGTAGAAGGCGATGTAGTAGACCTGAACGCGCTGAAAGCGGCTAACATTATCGGCGTCCAGATCGAGTTCGCGAAAGTGATCCTGTCTGGTGAAGTAGCTCGTCCGGTAACTGTTCGTGGCCTGCGTGTGACTAAAGGTGCTCGTGCTGCTATCGAAGCTGCTGGCGGTAAAATTGAGGAATAAGTAGCAGATGGCTAAACAACCGGGATTAGATTTTCAAAGTGCCAAAGGTGGCCTTGGCGAGCTGAAACGCAGACTTCTGTTTGTGGTCGGTGCGCTGATAGTGTTCCGTATTGGCTCTTTTATTCCGATCCCTGGTATTGATGCCGCTGTACTTGCCAAACTGCTTGAGCAACAGCGAGGCACCATCATTGAAATGTTTAACATGTTCTCTGGTGGTGCTCTCAGCCGTGCTTCTATCTTTGCACTGGGGATTATGCCGTACATTTCGGCATCTATCATCGTGCAGCTGCTGACGGTGGTTTACCAACCGCTGGCAGAGCTGAAGAAAGAAGGGGAGTCTGGTCGTCGTAAGATCAGCCAGTACACCCGCTACGGTACTCTGGTGCTGGCGATATTCCAGTCGATCGGTATTGCTACCGGTCTGCCGAATATGCCTGGTATGCAGGGCCTGGTGATTAATCCAGGCTTTGCATTCTATTTCACCGCTGTTGTAAGTCTGGTCACAGGGACTATGTTCCTGATGTGGCTCGGCGAACAGATCACTGAACGCGGTATCGGTAACGGTATCTCGATCCTGATCTTCGCCGGGATCGTTGCGGGACTCCCGCCGGCCATCGCCCATACTATCGAGCAAGCGCGTCAAGGCGACCTGCACTTCCTCCTGTTGCTGTTGGTTGCAGTATTAGTATTTGCAGTGACCTTCTTTGTTGTATTCGTTGAACGTGGTCAACGCCGCATTGTGGTAAACTACGCGAAACGGCAGCAGGGTCGTCGTGTCTATGCTGCACAGAGCACACATTTACCGCTGAAAGTGAATATGGCGGGGGTAATCCCGGCAATCTTCGCTTCCAGTATTATACTGTTCCCGGCAACCATCACGTCATGGTTCGGGGGTGGTACTGGTTGGAACTGGCTGACAACAATTTCGCTGTATTTGCAGCCTGGGCAACCGCTTTATGTGTTACTCTATGCGTCTGCAATCATCTTCTTCTGTTTCTTCTACACGGCGTTGGTTTTCAACCCGCGTGAAACAGCAGATAACCTGAAGAAGTCCGGTGCATTTGTACCAGGAATTCGTCCGGGAGAGCAAACGGCGAAGTATATCGATAAAGTGATGACTCGCCTGACTCTGGTTGGTGCGTTGTATATTACTTTTATCTGCCTGATCCCGGAGTTCATGCGTGACGCGATGAAAGTGCCGTTCTACTTCGGTGGGACATCGCTGCTTATCGTTGTTGTCGTGATTATGGACTTTATGGCTCAAGTGCAAACTCTGATGATGTCCAGTCAGTATGAGTCTGCATTGAAGAAGGCGAACCTGAAAGGCTACGGCCGTTAAAACTGGTCGCCCGAGAAGTTACGGAGAGTAAAAATGAAAGTTCGTGCTTCCGTCAAGAAATTATGCCGTAACTGCAAAATCGTTAAGCGTGATGGCGTCATCCGTGTGATTTGCAGTGCCGAGCCGAAGCATAAACAGCGCCAAGGCTGATTTATTCGCATATTTTTCTTGCAAAGTTGGATTGAGCTGGCTAGATTAGCCAGCCAATCTTTTGTATGTCTGTACGTTTCCATTTGAGTATCCTGAAAACGGGCTTTTCAGCATGGTACGTACATATTAAATAGTAGGAGTGCATAGTGGCCCGTATAGCAGGCATTAACATTCCTGATCACAAACATACCGTAATCGCTTTAACCGCTATTTTCGGTATCGGCAAAACCCGTTCTAAAGCTATCTGCGCTGAAACGGGCATCGCTGAAAATGTTAAGATCAGTGAGCTGTCTGAAGAACAAATTGATATTCTGCGTGAAGCAGTAGGTAAATTTGTCGTTGAAGGTGATCTGCGCCGTGAAATCACCCTGAGCATCAAGCGTCTGATGGACCTTGGTTGCTACCGTGGTTTACGCCATCGTCGTGGTCTTCCGGTTCGCGGTCAGCGTACCAAGACCAACGCACGTACCCGTAAGGGTCCGCGTAAACCGATCAAGAAATAATCGGGGTGATTGAATAATGGCAAAGGCACCAGTTCGTGCACGTAAGCGTGTAAGAAAACAAGTCTCTGATGGCGTGGCTCATATCCATGCTTCTTTTAACAACACCATCGTTACTATTACTGATCGTCAGGGTAACGCACTGGGTTGGGCAACAGCCGGTGGTTCCGGTTTCCGTGGTTCTCGCAAATCCACTCCGTTTGCAGCTCAGGTTGCAGCAGAGCGTTGCGCAGAAGCCGTAAAAGAATACGGCATCAAGAATCTGGAAGTTATGGTCAAAGGTCCGGGTCCGGGTCGCGAATCTACCATTCGTGCACTGAACGCCGCTGGTTTCCGCATCACTAATATTACTGATGTGACTCCGATCCCTCATAACGGTTGTCGTCCGCCGAAGAAACGTCGCGTATAACGCTACGTTTTCCAGGTTAGTTGGAGAAAGAAAATGGCAAGATATTTGGGTCCTAAGCTCAAGCTGAGCCGTCGTGAGGGCACCGACTTATTCCTTAAGTCTGGCGTTCGCGCGATCGATACCAAGTGTAAAATTGAACAAGCTCCTGGCCAGCACGGTGCGCGTAAACCGCGTCTGTCTGACTATGGTGTGCAGTTGCGTGAAAAGCAAAAAGTTCGCCGTATGTACGGTGTGCTGGAGCGTCAGTTCCGTAACTACTATAAAGAAGCAGCACGTCTGAAAGGCAACACCGGTGAAAACCTGTTGGCTCTGCTGGAAGGTCGTCTGGACAACGTTGTATACCGTATGGGCTTCGGCGCCACTCGTGCTGAAGCACGCCAGCTGGTTAGCCACAAAGCGATTATGGTAAACGGTCGTGTTGTTAACATCGCTTCTTATCAGGTTAAAGCGAATGACGTTGTCAGCATTCGTGAGAAAGCGAAAAAGCAATCTCGCGTGAAAGCCGCTCTGGAGCTGGCTGAGCAGCGTGAAAAGCCAACCTGGCTGGAAGTTGATGCTGGCAAGATGGAAGGTACGTTCAAGCGTCAGCCGGAGCGTTCTGATCTGTCTGCGGACATTAACGAACACCTGATCGTCGAGCTTTACTCCAAGTAAAGCTTAGTACCAAAGAGAGGACACAATGCAGGGTTCTGTGACAGAGTTTCTAAAACCGCGCCTGGTCGATATCGAGCAAGTGAGTTCGACGCACGCCAAGGTGACCCTTGAGCCTTTAGAGCGTGGCTTCGGCCATACTCTGGGTAACGCACTGCGCCGTATTCTGCTCTCATCGATGCCGGGTTGCGCGGTGACCGAGGTTGAGATTGATGGTGTACTGCACGAGTACAGCACCAAAGAAGGCGTTCAGGAAGACATCCTTGAAATCCTGCTCAACCTGAAAGGGCTGGCGGTGAGAGTTCAGGGTAAAGATGAAGTCATCCTTACTTTGAATAAATCTGGCATTGGCCCTGTGACTGCAGCCGACATTACCCACGACGGTGATGTCGAAATCGTCAAGCCGCAGCACGTGATTTGCCACCTGACTGATGAGAACGCTGCTATTAGCATGCGTATCAAAGTTCAGCGCGGTCGCGGTTATGTGCCGGCTTCTGCCCGAATTCATTCGGAAGAAGATGAGCGCCCAATCGGCCGTCTGCTGGTCGACGCCTGCTACAGCCCTGTAGAGCGTATTGCCTACAATGTTGAAGCTGCGCGTGTAGAACAGCGTACCGACCTGGACAAGCTGGTCATCGAAATGGAAACCAACGGCACAATCGATCCTGAAGAGGCGATTCGTCGTGCGGCAACCATTCTGGCTGAACAACTGGAAGCTTTTGTTGACTTACGTGATGTACGTCAGCCAGAAGTGAAAGAAGAGAAACCAGAGTTCGATCCGATCCTGCTGCGCCCTGTTGACGATCTGGAATTGACTGTCCGCTCTGCTAACTGCCTCAAGGCAGAAGCTATCCACTATATCGGTGATCTGGTACAGCGTACCGAGGTTGAGTTGCTGAAAACGCCGAACCTGGGTAAAAAATCTCTTACTGAGATTAAAGACGTGCTGGCTTCCCGTGGACTGTCTCTGGGCATGCGCCTGGAAAACTGGCCACCAGCAAGCATTGCTGACGAGTAACCGGATCACAGGTTAAGGTTTTACTGAGAAGGATAAGGTCATGCGCCATCGTAAGAGTGGTCGTCAACTGAACCGCAACAGCAGCCATCGCCAGGCTATGTTCCGTAACATGGCAGGTTCGCTGGTTCGTCATGAAATCATCAAGACGACCCTGCCGAAAGCGAAAGAACTGCGTCGCGTAGTTGAGCCGCTGATTACTCTTGCCAAGACTGATAGCGTTGCTAATCGTCGTCTGGCATTCGCCCGCACTCGTGATAACGAGATCGTGGCAAAACTGTTTAACGAGCTGGGCCCGCGTTTCGCGAGCCGCGCCGGTGGTTACACTCGCATTCTGAAGTGTGGCTTCCGTGCAGGCGACAACGCGCCGATGGCATACATCGAGCTGGTTGATCGTGCTGAGCCGAAAGCAGAAGCTGCTGCAGAGTAATCTGTAGTAACGTAAAAAAACCCGCCCCGGCGGGTTTTTTTATATCTACCTTATCCCCACTTCACTACACTATCTGTACTCTTTTTGTTCATCCCCGGAGCCGTAGAATGTGGTTACTGGATCAGTGGGCGGAACGCCATATCCTCGATGCCCAAGCTAAAGGTGAGTTCGATTGTTTACCCGGCAGCGGCGAACCGCTGACTCTCGATGACGATTCACATGTGCCGACGGAGCTGCGGGCAGGTTATCGCCTTCTGAAGAATGCTGGGTGCCTCCCCCCGGAGCTGGAGCAGCGTAGGGAAGCGGTGGCACTGGCTGATTTACTGAAGGGCGTCCGTCAGGACGATCCGCGTCATGCTGAACTCAGTAAACGGCTTGCCTTGCTCGAACTGAAGCTTCGTCAGGCTGGCCTGAGCACCGACTTTTTACGCGGTGAGTATGCCGATGCTTTGCTACAAAGAATGAATCAGGAGTAAATATGTATCGTATTGGTGAGCTGGCTAAGCTGGCTGACGTCACGCCAGATACCATCCGTTATTATGAGAAACAGCAAATGATGGATCATGACGTGCGCACCGAGGGGGGATTTCGTCTTTACTCGGATAACGATCTTCAGCGGCTACGCTTTATTCGCTATGCCCGTCAGCTGGGCTTCACTCTGGAAGCGATCCGCGAATTATTGTCGATCCGTATCGATCCGGAGCACCATACCTGCCAGGAATCGAAAGGGATCGTTCAGGCGCGATTAAGCGAAGTCGAGGCGCGGATCAAAGAGTTGCAGACGATGCGTCGCTCTCTGCAGCGGCTTAATGATGCCTGCTGTGGGACTGCGCACAGTAGTGTTTATTGTTCGATCCTTGAGGCCCTTGAACAAGGCGCCAGCAATGGCGGTACTACGGGCCGTTGATTTTTTCATCGCGTGGATCTACACTCGCGCGGAATTCACACATGCACTGGAGTTACTATGAGTCGCTATCAGCATACCAAAGGGCAAATCAAAGATAACGCCATTGAGGCACTTCTCCACGATCCGTTATTCAGGCAGCGTGTAGAGAAAAACAAGAAAGGGAAAGGAAGCTATCAACGTAAAGATAAACATGCAGGAAGGATTGACCGGGAGGCCAGTGGCAAGCAAGCGAATCGCTTTTTTACCACTGGCCTTCTGCTTTCTGTGCTGATTAAGAACGGTTGTTTTGTTCTTTCAGCAGATCGCGAATTTCGCTCAGCAGGACTTCTTCTTTAGAAGGAGCTGGCGGCGCCGCCGGAGCCTCTTCTTTCTTACGATTTAACTTATTCATCAGTTTAATCGCCATGAAGATGGCAAACGCGACGATGATGAAATCGAAAACGTTCTGAATGAATACCCCATAATGCATCACGACAGCAGGGACATCGCCCTGGGCATCACGTAGCGTGACGGCAAACTGTTTAAAATCGATCCCGCCAATCAACAGGCCGAGTGGTGGCATAATAATATCTGCGACCAGCGATGAAACAATTTTACCGAATGCTGCACCGATGATCACACCCACTGCCAAATCGACAACGTTCCCGCGCATCGCGAATTCGCGAAACTCTTTTAAAAAACTCATTTTATTCTCCTTGTGCCAGCTGACGATGTAAGTTTAACAAATGTATTTTCATTTGCCATTACCAGTAGATAGTTACCGCAAATTATTAACCTTTGAATAATAAGGGATAATAAAAAGGCGCCTGTCCGGCGCCCTGGGAATTACAGGAAGAAAGGACTTGGCTGGAACAGCCTTTCTACATCGGAAATAAACTTTTTGTCGGTCAAAAACATGATCACATGATCGCCCTGCTCGATCCGCAGATTATTATTCGCGATCATAACGTCGTTGCCACGCACGACGGCGCCGATGATCGTACCTGGCGGAAGCTTGATCTCATCGATCGAACGTCCTACTACCCGCGAGGTGCTTTCATCGCCGTGTGCGACTGCCTCGATCGCTTCGGCAACGCCGCGGCGCAGGGAGGAGACGCCGACAATATCGGCTTTACGGACATGGCTGAGGAGTGCGGAAATTGTAGCCTGCTGAGGCGATATCGCAATATCGATGACGCTGCCCTGGACCAGATCAACATAGGCTTTGCGCTGGATCAGCACCATCACTTTTTTCGCCCCCATCCGTTTGGCCAGCATCGCAGACATAATATTTGCTTCGTCATCGTTTGTGACGGCAATAAACAGGTCCACCTGATCAATATGCTCTTCAGCCAGCAGCTCCTGGTCCGATGCATCACCGTAGAAGACGATTGTATGCTGCAGCTTTTCCGCAAGCTCAGCAGCTCGCTGCTGATTACGTTCGATAAGCTTGACGCTGTAATCTTTTTCCAGCTTATGGGCCAGACCCGCACCAATATTGCCGCCGCCGACCAGCATAATACGCTTATACGGCTTTTCCAGTCGCTGCAGCTCACTCATGACTGCGCGAATATGCTGCGAGGCGGCAATAAAGAATACTTCATCGCCGGCTTCCACAATCGTCGAACCCTGTGGGCGAATAGGACGATCGTGGCGGAAAATAGCGGCCACACGCGTATCGATATGCGGCATATGCTCCCGCATGGTGGACAACGCATTCCCTACCAGCGGACCACCGTAATACGCTTTTACTACGGCGAGGCTGACTTTCCCTTCGGCGAAGTTCACGACCTGAAGCGCGCCAGGATATTCGATCAGGCGGTGAATATTGTCGATGACCAGCTGTTCCGGGGCGATCAAGTGATCGATGGGCACCGCTTCAGAATTGAAGAGTTTATCCGCATCACGAACGTAATCAGGCGCACGAATACGGGCTATACGGTTTGGGGTATTGAATAATGAGTAGGCGACCTGGCAGGCCACCATATTGGTTTCATCCGAACTGGTGACCGCTACCAGCATATCGGCATCATCGGCCCCCGCCTCCCGCAGTACGCGAGGGTGAGAGCCATGTCCCTGGACGACACGCAGGTCGAACTTATCCTGCAGGCTGCGCAGACGGTCGCCATTGGTATCAACCAGCGTAATATCATTGTTCTCGCCGACGAGGTTTTCCGCCAGCGTGCCGCCGACCTGGCCGGCGCCCAGAATAATAATCTTCATCTGCAATGACCCATTAGTTCTGACGTTTGATTAGCTTAGCGTAAAAGAAGCCATCACCTTCTTCCGGGCCCGGCAGATTTTGCTGCCCGGGACTCTCCGGCGTGCCGGTTGCGTGAAGTTCTGCATCCGGGGTTCGCGCGAGGAAGGCGGCAATTTGCTGGCTATTCTCTTCCGGCAGAATAGAACAGGTAGCATACACCAGCGTGCCGCCTGGCTTCAGATGTGGCCAGGTGGCATTCAGGATCTCGGCCTGCAGCTGGGCTAATTCGGCGATATCCCGATCCCGGCGCAACCACTTGATATCAGGATGACGGCGAATGACGCCGGTGGCGGAGCAGGGGGCATCCAGCAGAATACGATCGAACTGTTCGTTGCCACACCACTGCTCAGGGAAGCGACCATCGCCCTGTTTGACTTCGGCTTTCATGCCCAGACGCTTCAGGTTGTCATAGACGCGTGACAGACGCAGTTCATCAATATCCACCGCCATGACCTGAGCCTGCGGGGCAACCTCCAGAATATGCGTCGTCTTGCCGCCCGGCGCGGCGCAAAGATCGAGAATGCGTTCGCCATTTTCTGGCAGCAGGTATCGCATACAGCCCTGGGCCGAGGCATCCTGGACGGTGACCCAGCCTTCGGCAAAGCCTGGCAACGCAAGGACCGGGGCAGGGGTGGCCATACGCACGGCGTCCGGATAGTCAGGATGGGTGAAACCCTCTAAGCCGGCCTCTTTAAGCAGAGCAAGCCATTCATCCCGGGAATGATGGTTGCGGTTAACGCGCAGCCACATCGGCGGGCGCTGGTTGTTCGCATCGACGATCTCCTGCCACTGCTGCGGCCAGGCCTGCTGCAGGCGTTTCAGCAGCCATTTGGGATGAAGATAGCGGTTTTCATGCTCAGCAAATTCGGCTAATAACGCTTCCTGCTGGCGCTGGAACTGGCGTAGCACGCCGTTGATCAGCCCTTTAAGCTGCGGGCGTTTAATGGCCACCGCGCCTTCTACCGTTTCCGCCAGTGCGGCATGCGGAGGAATACGGGTATAGAGCAACTGATAAAGTCCAACCATGATCAGAAAATGCACGGTGCGCTGTTTGCCGGTCATCGGACGCGCCATCAGCTTGTTGATAAGCCACTCAAGCTGACTGAGCGTACGCAATACGCCAAAACACAGCTCCTGCAACAGCGCTTTGTCTTTATCGCTGACTTTCTGCTGCAGAGGGGGCAGAACGTTGCTCAAAGACTGACCTTGTTCAATCACTTGCTCGATAGCCTGGGCGGCCAGACTGCGTAAGTTTATTTTGTTTTTCATAAGCGCAAAAATAAAAATGCCCGGCTAACCCGGGCTTTTAAAGAGACAACCGTCAGGCGAGACGGGTACCAGGGATGAACCACTCCCGGCGGGAATTGAGTAAGTCCTGCGAGCTCATCGCTTTTTTACCCGCTGGCTGTAGCGATTCCAGACTGAGGATCCCATCACCCGTGGCGACCTGAATACCCTGTTTGGTTGCTGCCACTATTGTTCCCGGCTCGGCGTGCGTGACTTCGGCAATAACCGATGCCCGCCAGACTTTGACTGGCTGCCCGTCAATCTCCAGCCAGCTCATTGGCCAAGGATTAAACGCCCGGATGCAACGTTCCAGCTGTGCAGCGGAAAGCGACCAGTCGATGCGGGCCTCTTCTTTACTCAGCTTCTCGGCATAACTGACGAGTGACTCGTCCTGGACTTCAGGCTGTGCCGTTCCGTTTGCCAGTTGCGCTAAGGTTGTCAGCAGTCCCTGTGGGCCGAGATCGGCCAGCTTATCGTACAGGCTGCCGCTGGTATCCTCAGCGGTAATGGGGCAGGAAAGCTTATACAGCATGTCACCCGTATCAAGGCCGACGTCCATCTGCATGATGGTCACGCCGGTTTCACTATCGCCCGCCCACAGCGAACGCTGGATCGGCGCGGCGCCACGCCAGCGCGGCAGCAGGGAGCCATGAACGTTGATACAGCCCAGTCGCGGCATTTCAAGCACCGCTTTTGGCAGAATCAGACCATACGCCACCACCACCATGATATCGGCGCCCAAATCGGCGACGAGCTGTTGGTTCTCCTGCGGACGAAGAGACGATGGCTGGAATACGGGGACATCATGGGCTTCAGCCAGCACTTTTACCGGGCTCGGCATCAATTTTTTGCCGCGTCCCGCGGGACGGTCTGGCTGAGTAAACACGCCAACGATCTGATGTTCAGACGACAACAACGCGTCAAGATGACGCGCTGCAAAATCGGGGGTGCCGGCGAAAATGATACGTAGTGAATGTGACACGGTATTCCTTGTTATCAGGCACGGGAACGTAAACGATCCAGTTTCTCAACCTTCTGACGAATGCGCTGTTGTTTGAGCGGTGACAGATAGTCAATAAACAGTTTGCCAACCAGGTGATCCATTTCATGCTGGATACAGATAGCCAGCAGGCCATCGGCCTCCAGCTCAAACGGCTTACCGTCGCGATCCAGCGCACGGATCTTCACTTTTTCCGCACGGGGTACCAGAGCACGCTGTTCCGGAATGGACAAGCAGCCTTCTTCAATACCGGTTTCGCCGTCTTTTTCCAGCAACTCCGGGTTGATTAACACCAGCCGCTCTTCACGGTTTTCCGACACATCGATAACGATGATGCGCTGATGGATATCGACCTGGGTTGCGGCCAGACCGATGCCTTCCTCGGCGTACATGGTGTCGAACATATCATCGACGATACGCTGAATTTCCGCATTCACTTCTTTGACCGGCTCGGCGACTTTGCGAAGGCGCTCGTCCGGAATATGTAACACTTGCAAAACTGCCATAAAGTTCCAGAGTCGTATTCAGGAGTTGATAAGATTATTAGCTCTATTCTAGACAAAACCCCCTGCAATTGACAGTCTCACTGTCCAATCGCAAAGATTGTCAATGCCGCTTATGGCAGGGGGTAAGGATGACGCCCGACGAGATTTGGCTGCGGCTGATGAAGGTCAGTAATTTGTATGGCGACAGGATGCTGGATATCGCGCAGCGGTTATGCGCAGCCGCTTCCGTTGATAGTGAAGCGCTGCATGCCGTTGGGATGACTGCGGCGCAGGCGAAGCCATTTTTACGGTTTGACGAGCGTGAGCTTGACGAGACGCGGCGCTGGTTGGAACACCCGGATCATCATCTGTTACGGGCCGACGATCCGCGCTATCCGTTGCGGCTAAGGGCTATCGCTGATTACCCCGGCGCGTTGCTGGTCAGTGGCGACCCCGCCCTGCTTCACAGCGCGCAGCTTGCCGTTATTGGCAGCCGTTTGCACTCCTGGTATGGCGCCCGCTGGGGAAAACTGTTCAGCGAAACGCTGGCGCGTAGAGGGATCACCATCACCAGTGGGCTGGCGTTAGGCATTGATGGCGTTGCGCACCGCGGCGCGCTGGCCGCGGAGGGGAAAACCATCGCGGTGCTGGGCAACGGGCTGGAACAGGTTTATCCGCGGCGCCATGCAAACCTCGCCCAACAGATCATCGACAATGGCGGTACGCTGGTCTCTGAATTTCCACTCATTACGCCGCCGCTTCCCGCTCATTTTCCCCGACGTAACCGTATTATCAGCGGCTTAAGTTTGGGCGTGCTGGTGATTGAGGCGGCGTTGCGAAGCGGATCGCTGGTCACCGTCCGTTGCGCCCTGGAGCAGGGAAGAGATGTGTTCGCCCTGCCTGGCCCGATTGGTAATCCGGGATCTGAAGGTCCGCACTGGTTAATCAAGCAAGGCGCGGTACCGGTGACCTCGCCAGAGGATATCGTGGAGTACTGGCAAAACGAGCTGGCCTGGCTTACTGATACGTCTGATTCGATAAATAATTGCGCCGATCAGCCGTCTGTAGCATTGCCATTTCCGGAGCTCCTGGCTAACGTAGGAGATGAGGTAACACCTGTTGACGTTGTCGCTGAACGTGCCGGCCAATCTGTGCCAGTAACCGTAGCTCAGCTACTTGAACTGGAGTTAGCAGGCTGGATCGCAGCTGTACCCGGCGGCTATGTCCGATTAAGGAGGGCAAGCCATGTTCGACGTACTCATGTATTTGTTTGAAACTTACATCCATAACGAAGCAGAAATGCGCGTGGATCAGGACAAACTGACGCGGGATCTTACCGATGCAGGCTTTGAGCGGGAAGATATCTATAACGCGTTAATGTGGCTCGAGAAACTGGCTGATTATCAGGAAGGTCTCGTTGAACCCATGCAGCTCGCTTCCGACCCGCTGTCGCTTCGGGTGTATACCGAAGAGGAGTGCCAGCGTCTGGATGCCAGTTGCCGGGGATTTTTACTCTTCCTCGAGCAGATTCAGGTGTTGAACCTCGAAACGCGAGAAATGGTGATAGAGCGCGTCCTGGCGCTGGATACAGCAGAATTTGAACTGGAAGACCTGAAATGGGTCATCCTGATGGTACTGTTCAACATTCCGGGCTGTGAAAACGCCTATCAGCAAATGGAAGAATTACTCTTCGAAGTAAATGAAGGTATGCTGCATTAATCTTTTTGCAGCAACATCGAGTTGTTATGACCAAATCAGCACTGTTTTCGGTGCGTAAAAATGAGCCCTGCCCGCAGTGCGGGGCTGAACTGGTGATCCGTTCCGGGAAACATGGCCCGTTTCTCGGCTGTTCGCATTATCCGGACTGTGACTATATCCGTCCCCTGAAAAGTCAGGCGGACGGTCATATCGTTAAGGTGCTGGAGGGACAGGAGTGCCCATCTTGCGGCGCTGTCATGGTGTTACGCCAGGGGCGCTTTGGTATGTTTATCGGCTGCAGTCGCTATCCCGAATGCGAGCATACCGAGCTGATTGATAAACCCGATGAGACCGCTATCGCCTGTCCGCAATGTGGACAAGGGCATCTGGTCCAGCGTCGCTCTCGTTTCGGTAAAACCTTTCATTCCTGCGATCGCTACCCTGATTGCCAGTTCGTTATCAATTTTAAACCGGTAGCGGGCGAATGCCCTGAATGCCATTACCCGCTGTTAATTGAAAAGAAGACGGCGCAGGGGCTCAGACGCTTCTGTGCCAGTAAACAATGTGGAAAGCCGATCCCGGCGGAATAAATCAGTGAACAATAACCTGCCCTCAGAAACCGTCGCCCATGCCGTGGCGGTACTGAAAAATGAACATGTCATCGCCTACCCCACAGAAGCCGTTTTTGGCGTTGGCTGCGATCCAGACAGCGAAACGGCCGTCATGCGTCTGCTGGAGCTGAAGCAGCGTCCTGTTGACAAGGGATTGATCCTTATCGCCGCCAGCTTTGAGCAGTTGAAGCCTTATGTTGATGATTCACGGTTAAGTGACTCGCAGCGGGACGCTATCTTTTCCTGCTGGCCGGGACCGGTGACGTTTGTATTCCCGGCGCGTCCTGAAACGCCGCGCTGGCTGACGGGGCGTTTTGATTCGCTGGCCGTACGCGTGACCAACCATCCGCTGGTGATTGAATTGTGCGAAGCTTACGGAAAACCGCTGGTCTCGACGAGCGCCAATCTCACCGGGCAACCACCGTGTCGTACCACCGCAGAGGTTCATGCTCAGTTTGGTGACAGCTTCCCGGTTGTGGATGGCGCCACAGGTGGACGGCAAAATCCATCTGAAATCCGTGATGCCCTGACGGGTAAACTGTTCCGCCAGGGGTGAACCATGGAAACCTATGCCGTTTTTGGTAATCCGATCGCGCACAGCAAATCGCCTTCTATTCATCAGCTGTTTGCCCGCCAGTTAGGGATTACTCATCCTTATGGACGTGTGCTGGCGCCGCTGGACGATTTTGTCTCTTCTCTGAATCAGTTCTTTGCAGAAGGAGGAAAGGGGGCCAACGTCACCGTTCCTTTTAAAGAGGAAGCTTTTGCGCGCGCGGACGAGCTGACAGAACGCGCTGCGCTGGCGGGAGCAGTAAATACCCTGAAACGCCTGGAAGATGGCCGTTTACTGGGGGACAACACCGACGGTATTGGCCTCCTGAGCGATCTGGAACGCCTGGGGTTCATTAAGCCGCGCCAGCGGATCCTGCTGGTAGGTGCTGGTGGCGCATCACGCGGGGTTCTTTTGCCGCTTCTGTCGCTGGGATGTGCCGTCACGATCGTGAATCGAACCTATTCTCGTGCCCATGAGTTAGCCACTCTCTTCGCCCATACCGGTAGCGTCAGCGCAAGAGAGATGGATACCTTATCCGGGGAAACATTCGATCTGATCATCAATGCGACGTCCAGTGGAATAGACGGTGATGTACCGGCTATCCCGGCATCTGTTGTCAACGCTGACGTGTATTGCTATGACATGTTTTACCAGAAAGGGCCGACACCGTTTCTTCAGTGGTGCCTGCAGCATAGCGCAACCCGCTGTGCCGATGGGCTGGGAATGCTGGTGGCGCAAGCCGCCCATGCTGTTCTGCTATGGCACGGCGTCCTGCCGGCTATCGCTCCGGTCATCGAAACGTTGCAGCGGGAACTGAATGCATGAATCAGGCGATTCAGTTTCCTGACCGGGAATCATGGGATGACGAACGGCAGGGCGTGATTTTTCCTGCGCTGGTCAATGGGATGCAATTAACCTGCGCAATTTCAGGGCAGATCCTGCAGCAGCGTTTTGGCGCAGAGGGGCCAGCGCAGTGGCTGGCCGCCTTCCAGGAACATCGTTGGGATCTTGAGGAAGAGGCGGAAGCATTGATCCGCGATGGTCAGGAAGATGTTCAGGGCTGGATCTGGTTATCCTGATCCAGGTATTCATTTTTCCATTTTACATAGTTATTTGCTGAATACTTCAGTCCTTCCCGTTCCGCCTCCGTCAGGGGGCGGATCTGTTTGACCGGATTGCCGAAGTAAAGGTAGCCACTTTCCAGCTGTTTGTTCTGCGGTACCAAACTGCCTGCACCAATCATGACGTCATCGCCAACGACGACACCATCTAATAAGATCGAACCCATACCAACCAGTACGCGGTTGCCGATAGTGCAGCCGTGCAGCATCACTTTATGACCAACAGTCACATCCTCACCAATGATCAGCGGATTTCCCTCCGGCTTATAAGAGGACTTATGGGTCACATGGAGAACGCTACCGTCCTGAATATTGCTGCGTTGTCCTATCGATACATAGTTGACGTCGCCACGAATGGCCACCAGAGGCCAGACGCTGACATCATCGGCAATTCTGACATCACCAATGACGACGCTGGATGCATCAATCATGACGCGAAGACCGATTTGTGGGAAAAATGCTTTATAGGGGCGCAGCTGAGCAGACATATAGACCTCAAAATACGGGAACGTAAGAAGACTTTGGTGGCTTTTATCTCCGTGTGCAACCCCTGAAAACGGTGAAAATTGAGCAAATCGTGCAATTACGCGACGAAAAGGGTGAAAAATCACCATTCAGAAAAAAAGATCGAAAAAAGGCTTGTGCAAAAAAATGGGATCCCTATAATGCGCTCCCACTGACACGGCGGATGTGAATCACTTCACACAAACAGCCGGTTCGGTTGAAGAGAAAAATCCTGAAATTCAGGGTTGACTCTGAAAGAGGAAAGCGTAATATACGCCACCTCGCGACAGAGCGCTAAAGCGCGTCGCAACTGCTCTTTAACAATTTATCAGACAATCTGTGTGGGCACTCAAAGTGACATGGA